>JANMXB010000186.1:0-5439 GCA_031380765.1 Pseudomonadota bacterium
CTGATCGCGGTATCCGGCGCGATTTCGAGGGTGATGTACGCCTCGCCCATCTTGCTGATCTTGCCGAGGATGCCGCCGGCCGTGATGACCTCGTCGCCTTTCTGGAGGCTCTCGACCATCGCCTTGGCTTCTTTTGCGCGCTTCATCTGCGGGCGAATCATCAGGAAATACAGCAGCACGAACATCAGCACGATCGGCAGGAGGCCCATGAAGCCGGGCTCGCCGCCGGTGGCGGCCGCCTGGGCGTATGCGGAGGAAATCAACACGGGAAAGCTCCTGTGACTCGGAAAAAGCGCGAAATTATAACAGCTTGCGCTGCGTCAACCTCCCCAGGGTCACCCGTCCTCGTGGACGCGCTGGCGGCGCTCTGCCAGCAGACGCGCCGAGGTGACCGCGAGATCTTTGGCTTCGATGGCGGCGCGCAGTTCCCGCATCAGCAGCAGATAGTAATGAAGGTTGTGGATTGTCCCGAGCCGGGCGCCGAGGATTTCGTTGGCGCGCTGCAGGTGGTGGAGATAAGCCCGGGTGAAATTGCCGCAGCAGTAGCATCCGCAGGTGGCGTCGAGCGCTCGCGTGTCGTCGCGATACCGGGCGTTGCGGATTTTCACATCCCCGAACCGCGTGAACAGCCAGCCGTTGCGCGCATTGCGGGTCGGCAGCACGCAGTCGAACATATCGATGCCGGCCAGCACACCGCCGATCAGATCCTCGGGGGTTCCGACGCCCATGAGATAGCGCGGACTGGCCGCGGGAAGGCGCGGCGCGGTATGCGCGAGGATCCGCTGCATGTCCTCCTTCGGCTCGCCAACGGAGAGGCCTCCGATCGCGTAACCGTCGAATCCGATCGCCTCCAGCCCCGCAAGGGACGCATCCCTCAGGTCTTCGAACATGCCGCCCTGCACGATGCCGAAAAGCGCATTGGGATTGCCTGCGTGCGAGCGCCTCGAGCGCTCCGCCCAGCGCAGGCTCAGGCGCATCGAGTCGGCGGTTTCCTCCCGCGTCGACGGATGCCCGGTGCATTCGTCGAAGATCATTGCAATGTCGGAATTCAGGACGCGCTGGATGCGCATCGAATCCTCCGGGGTCAGCATCAGCTTGTCGCCATTGATCGGCGAGGCGAACCTGACGCCTTCTTCCGAAATCCTGCGCATTGCCCCGAGGCTGAAGACCTGGAAACCGCCGGAGTCGGTCAGGATCGGCCGGTCCCAGCCCATGAAACGGTGCAGGCCGCCGTGTTTTTCGATGACTTCGAGCCCCGGGCGCAACCACAGGTGAAAGGTATTGCCGAGCACGATCTGCGCGCCGACCTCGCCGAGCTCGAGCGGCGACATCGCCTTGACCGTGCCGTAGGTGCCCACGGGCATGAACACCGGTGTGTCCAGCGTCCCGTGGTCAACCTCGAGCCGCCCGCGCCGCGCGGCGCCATCGGTGGCGAGCACGCTGAACTTCAAGGGGACGCTTTCAACCGGCTTTTTCGATCAGCATTGCATCGCCGTACGAGAAGAACCGGTAGCGCTTGGCGATTGCATGAGCGTAGGCGTTGCGGATGTTCGCCACGCCGCCGAATGCCGAAACGAGCATGAGCAGGGTGGACTTCGGCAGGTGGAAATTGGTGAGCAGGCGATCGACCGTGCGAAATGTGAATCCGGGAGTGACGAAAAGATCGGTTTCGCCTCCGCCGGCCTTGAGCGCGCCGCCGCGCGAAGCGCTTTCGAGCGCCCTGAGCGTCGTGGTGCCGACGGCAAGTACGCGGCCGCCCGCCTTGCGCGCCGCCGCGATGGTGTCCACCGTCGCCTGCGGCACGTTGTAGCGCTCGCTGTGCATGCGGTGATCGGCGATATTCTCGACGCGCACCGGCTGGAAAGTGCCCGGACCGACATGCAGGGTCACCCGCGCGATCTTCACGCCGCGCGCGGCCAGTGCGTCCAGCATCGGCATGTCGAAATGCAGGCCCGCGGTCGGGGCGGCCACTGCCCCGGGCCTCTCCGCGTAAACCGTCTGGTAGCGCTCGATGTCTTCAGGTCCCGGCGCGTGGGCGATATAAGGCGGCAGCGGCACCGCGCCGTGGTACTCGAGCACGGCCTCCACCGGCTCCGAGAAGCGCAGATGATAGATGTCGCTCTCCCTCCCGAGCACGGTGGCGCTGACCGCGTCGCCGATGTTGATCGTCGAGCCGGTGCCGATGGGGTGGTTGGCGCGGATCAGGACGAACGCCTCGTGCGTCCCCAGCGGCCGCTCCACGAACACTTCGAGCTTGCCTCCGGTGCTTTTGCGCGCGGCCAGGCGGGCCTTGACGACGCGCGTGTCGTTGAGGACCAGCACATCGCGAAAATCGATCAGGCCCGGCAGGTCGGCGAAGGCAAGGTCCCGCAGCGCGGCGCCGTCCATGCGCAGCATCCGGCTGTCGCGCCGCTGCGGAGCGGGGTGCTGCGCAATCAGCGCTTCGGGAAGTTGATAATCAAATTCGGTTACGCGCATGGCTCGCGCATTATAGATGCGGGCGCGCCGGGGCAAATCCGCACGTGAGATAATCCGCCCCTCCCGCACTGCCGGAATGGCGGAATTGGTAGACGCAGCGGACTCAAAATCCGCCGACTAATCATCGTAAGGGTTCGAGTCCCTTTTCCGGCACCACGTACCTCTCATGGCCCGAACGTTTCGCGTTTGCGCACTCATCCTCGCCTGCATGGCAGGTGCGTGCCTGCCTGGATGTTCCGGCGATCCGCGTCCGGCCGGGCAGGCGACCGCTAGCGTCGCGGACCCGGACGCGATTGCCGAGGCGGGACGCAGTTACATGACCGGTGCATCAGGCTATTCGCCGGATCCGGCCAGGGCGCGCGAATTGTTTGAAGCCGCCGCGCAGAAGGGCTCCGGCGCGGGCCTGCTTTATCTGGGACTGCTGGCCTACGCAGAAGCCGACTTCAAGGCGGCGTGCGGATTGTTCGCGCAGTCGGCTGCACGCGGCCACCCTGGCGGCCTGCGCGAATATGGCGAGTGTCAGCTGCAGGGCACCGGAGGCGTTGCCAGAGACCCGCGCGCGGCGGCCGACGCGTTCAGGGCGTCCATCGCGAAGGGCGGTGTAGAGGCGTACGAATCCCTTGCGCGCCTGTACGGGTCGGGCGAAGGAGTCCCGAAAGATCCGGCGGAGCAGGCGCGCCTGTTGCAAAAGCGCGAGTCGCTGCGTTCGGGTCGTTGAAGAAAAGCGTGAAAATATCCTGTATTCGCAAGCACTTGCTAGACTTCTACGCAGGCTGGGCGTAGGCTAGATCAGGTAAGGAGGAGCGTTCGCATGGGCACCGCCCAAGTCCATATTCTGCCGGCCATGAAGAATACGATCGTCGTCGTCGATGACCAGTCGACCGGGCGTGCCATCCTCGAGCAGGTCGTGCGCGGGCTGGACGACCGGGTTGTCGTGCAGCCTTTCGGGCGTCCGGTGGACGCTGTCGTGTGGGCGACCAAGCATGTGGCCGATCTAGTGCTGGTCGATTACTCGATGCCCGACATGGACGGCATCGAATTCGTCAAGCGCCTGCGCGCTCTGCCCGGCTACGAGCACGTGCCGATGGTGATGGTCACGGTCCACGACGACCGCAAGATCCGCTATGCGGCGCTCGACGCCGGCATCACCGACTTCCTCATCAAGCCGATCGACGCGCGCGAGTGCCTCGCGCGCTGCCGCAACCTGATCACGCTGCGGCGCCAGCAGCTCGCCCTCGAGGATCGCAAGCGGCTGCTCGAAGGCATGGTGGAGGATGCCACGCAGGAAATCCGCGAGCGCGAAAAGGAAACCCTGCTGCGCCTGGCGCGCGCGGGCGAATTCCGCGACGAGGAAACCGGCAACCACCTGATCCGCATGTCGCGCTATTCGCGCCTGATCGCCAATACGATCGGCCTCTCGCACGAGGATGCCGAAACGGTGGAGCTCGCGGCGCCGCTTCACGACATCGGGAAGATCGGCATACCCGACGGGATCCTCCTCAAGCCCGGCCGGCTGGACGAGGCCGAGCTCAAGATCATGCGCCGCCATCCGGTCATCGGGCACGAGATCCTCAAAGGCAGCGCCTCCAAGTATGTGCGCATGGGTGCGCTGATCGCGCTCGGCCACCACGAGAAGTACGACGGCTCGGGTTATCCCAACGGGCTGGAGGGCGACCACATACCGCTGTGCGCCCGCGTGGTTGCAATCGCCGATGTCT
The DNA here is from genome assembly GCA_031380765.1 of Pseudomonadota bacterium. Taxonomy (GTDB): domain Bacteria; phylum Pseudomonadota; class Gammaproteobacteria; order Burkholderiales; family SG8-39; genus SZAS-79. Next base: position 4,197 of record JANMXB010000186.1, read on the forward strand.
ACGATGCGCTCACCGCGGTGCGTCCCTACAAGAAAGCCTGGCCCGTGGACGAGGCGTTCGGGTATCTGCGCACCCAGCGCGGCCGTCATTTCGACACGCATCTTGTCGACGCCTTTCTCGGCGTGGCAGGCGACGTCGCGCGAATCCAGCGGGAGCTCGGCGACCAGGCCGTCAGCAGCGAGCCGGCCTGAAACCGATGCCTCCGATGCTGCAGTCCCTGCGCGACAAGCTCGCTTCGCGTCCCGACACCGAGCACGAGCAGGCCTTCGTGCGGGTGCTGGTGGCGGCGGTTCTCGGCCTCTACCTCATCGATATCCAGGATCTCGCGCACGGCGGCGTCCTGCGCGTGGACGTGCTCGTCTACCTGGTCTATTTCGCGCTCTCTACCGGGATCCTGATTTCCGCGCTGACCTCCGACAGGGTTTCGCAGCTGCGCCGGTTCATCGCGCTGGTCGGGGACCTCGGGATGGTCACCTGGGCGATGTCCTACTTCGAAGAGCGCGCGCTGGCGCTCCTTCTGGTCTATGTCTGGGTAACGCTGGCGAACGGCTTTCGCTTCGGGCCGCGCTACCTGCTCCTGTCTCTCGGACTCAGCGTGGCCGGCTTTACCACGGTTCTTGCCACGAGCGCGTTCTGGCGTGCGCATGTCGACGAAGGCATCGGGCTCCTGCTCGGACTGATTGCGCTCAGCCTCTATGTCCTGTCGCTGGTCAAGCGCATGTTCGACGCGCTTTCGCGCGCCGAAGCCGCCAACCTCGCCAAGCGGCGCTTCATTTCGGTGGTGAGCCACGAGATGAGGACGCCGCTCAACGCGGTCATCGGCATGGCGGACCTGCTGCGCGACACGCCGCTTAACCGGGAGCAGGCCGACATGCTGCAGACACTGCGCGGCGCATCGCGGGTGATGCTGGGGCTGGTCGAGGATGTGCTCGACTTCTCGAAGATCGAAGCGGGCAAGCTGACCCTCGAGCAGGCCGATTTCGATTTGCACGCCCTGGTGAACAGCACCTCCCGGATCATCGCGGCGCAGGCGGCGGCGAAACAGGTCGAGTTCGTGGTGTCGATCATGCCCGAGGTGCCTCCGTCGCTGCGCGGCGATCCGCACCACCTGCGCCAGATACTCATCAACCTCGCGAGCAACGCGGTGAAATTCACCGAGCGCGGCAGCGTGACCCTGCACGTGTCCGCGCAAGGGGAAACCGACAGCGGTGTCGATCTGAAGTTTTCGATCCGCGACACCGGC
>JANMXB010000206.1:0-4387 GCA_031380765.1 Pseudomonadota bacterium
CCCGAATCCTGCCGCGCGCCGTCGAACAGCTTGCAGAAATACAGGTCGAAATCGCGCAGGAAAGCGTCCATGCCGTAGGTGTCGGAGATCGCGATCCCGAGGTCGCCGCGGTATTCCTTGGCCCACATCTCGAACGCGAAGGCCTGCGAGTCGCGCAGGCGCGGGCCGAGCGCCTGGCAGGCCTGCATGTACTCGTGCGCAACCGTGCCCAGCGACGTGAGGTTATTGCGCATCGCAAGCCACACGTTGGAGGTGCCGGCAAAGAGCTGCGGGACCTCGTCCTTGAGCGTGCGGATGACTTCCTCGTGCCAGGCGAGCGAAAACCTGCGCCGCGTGCCGTAGTCGGAGATCTTGAATTCGAGCGACGGCTCCAGCGCGCGCACGGTCGCGACCTTGGCCATGAGGCGGCGGCGGCCCTCGGCCAGACCGGCCCCCGGCTGGGTGCGGCGGAAATACACCTCGCTCACGATGGCGAGGATCGGGATCTCGTACAGGATGGTGTGCAGCCACGGCCCGCGGAGCGTGATGTCGAGCTCGCCGGGCGATTGCGGGTCGGGATCGACCTTCACGTACTTGGCGTTGAAGTGAAACAGACCCAGGAAATCGACGAAGTCCGATTTCATGAAGCGCAGGCCGCGCAGGTACGCGAGCTCGTCGTCGGCCAGGCGCAGCGTGCACAGCTCGCCGATCTCGGCGCGGATCTCGGCGAGAAACGGCGTGAGGTCGATGCCCGGGTTGCGGCACTTGAATTTGTACTCGACCTGGGCAGCGGGGAAATGATGCAGGACGACCTGCATCATGGTGAACTTGTACAGGTCGGTGTCGAGCAGCGACTGGATGATCAAAAGCGTTCTCCTAGGCGGCGATTGTAACCGCAAGGTGCGCTGTAACTCCCCGCCGGGCTTGCGTTTTTGGAACTACTGGATATAATTCCACTGGACAAGGGCACAGTGGTCTGACCGAAGGCAGTTTGACCGCAGCCGTCCGCGAAAAAAGGAACCGCCATGGAAGCGCTGACCGACCGCCAGGCCGAAATTCTCGAGCTCATCCGTGAGCTCACCGAGGTCTCCGGTTTTCCGCCGACGCGCGCCGAGATCGCCGAGCGCATGGGCTTTCGCTCGGTCAACGCAGCCGAGCAGCACCTGAGGGCGCTTGAAAAAAAAGGCGCCATCGACATCCTGTCCGGCGCGTCGCGCGGGATAAAAGTGAACGAGGCCCGCTCCGCGGGCCGCCCGGGCCGCCTTATGGACCTGCCCGTCGTCGGCCGCGTGGCTGCCGGCGCGCCGATCCTGGCCGAGGAGCATGTCCAGGGACGCTACCAGGTCGATCCCAACATGTTCACGCCGCGTGCCGATTACCTCCTCAAGGTCAAGGGCCTGTCGATGCGCGACATCGGCATCCTCGATGGCGACCTCCTCGCAGTACACAAGACTTCCGAGGCGCGCACCGGCCAGGTCGTCGTCGCGCGGATCTCGGACGAAGTGACGGTCAAGCGCCTGCGCCGCCGCGGCCATTCGGTGCAATTGCTGGCCGAAAACCCCGAGTTCGATCCGATCGAGCTCGACCTGCGCACCGACGAGCTCGCCATCGAAGGCATCGCGGTTGGGGTCATTCGCAACGGCCGCACGCTCTAGAGGCATGGCCGGGCCGCATTAAGTACCATTGATCGTTTTGTCCGGCGATCTGCCGATATAATCGGGCGGCAATGGCTGCCCCATCGAAAACCACAAGCGCAGACAGCCCGCGCGACCGCTCCGATCGCGTGCGGGTGCTCGCCGATCAGGTCGAGTTGCTCTATCGCCAGGCGCCGGTCGGCATCGGCGTAACGCTCGCGATCGGCAGCGTGCTCGCCTTCGAGCTCTACTCTTCGGCAAAGATCGGCGAGCTGGTCATTTTCTGGGCAATGCTCATGCTCGTCGTGAGCGTCGCGCGCTACCTGCTCGTGGTCGCCTACAAGCACGCGGGCAACCGCGACACGGCGCCGGACATGTGGCTGCGCCGCTTCGCCATCGGGGCTCTCGGGGCCGGCGTCACCTGGGGATTCGCGGGGGCGGTGTTCTTTCCCGGCCATACCGACGAGCAGCAGGTGTTCCTCGCGTTCGTGCTGGCCGGCATGTCGGCCGGCGGACTGCCGCTTTTTTCCGCGGTCTGGTGGGTATATGCGCTTTTCGCCGCGGGCGTCATGCTGCCCTTCGAGGTCGTGCTGCTGACGTTCGGCTCGCGCCTGTTCACCGAGCTGTCGTTCATGATCCCGATCTTTTTCGCGATCAACGTTGCGGTGGCGTATCGCCTGAACCAGGTGTTCGTCTCGGGCTACCGGCTGCGCGTGTCGTACGGCAGGCTCACCGAGGACTACACCGAGCTCAACCAGCGCCTCGAGCGGCAGTTGATCGAGCTCGAGGAAGTCCGCCGGCAGGTGGAGGCTTCCGGCCGCAAGCTCGCCCTCTTTGCCGAGCGCGCCCCGATCGCGGTGCTCGAGCTCGACGCCGAAGGCCTTATCAAAGAGGTCAACCGCGAAGCCGAGAACCTGTTCGGCTATCCGGCCGCGGAGTTGGTGGACAAGGGCGAGTCGATCAAGATCCTCGTGCGGCCTTCATCCCATGCAGAATTCGATCAGGGGTGGCAACGCCTGCTCGAAGCTCGCGAATCGATGGCCGGTCTCAAGATCTCCAGTCCGCGGCGCGACGGCATCGAGGTCGTCTGCGAGTGGACAGTCACCCCGTTGGTCAACCCGGACGGCGGCATCATCTCGATCATCGCGCAGGGCCGCGACATCACCCAGCAGCTCGAGGCCGACCGCCTCAAGCAGGAATTCACTTCCACCCTCTCGCATGAGCTGCGCACCCCGCTCACTTCGATCATCGGCTCGCTGCAGCTCGTCAACGCCGGCGTGGTGGGCGACCTCAACCCCGACCAGGCCGAGCTCACCGAAGTCGCCGAGAGGAACGCCCAGCGCCTGCTCGATCTCATCAACGACATCCTCGACATCGAGAAAATCGAATCCGGCAAATTCACGATGTTCCCCGAGCTCATGGCGATGGACGAGCTGGTGGGCGAATCGATGAAGCTCAACCAGGGCTTCGCCGACCGCTACAAGGTCCGCCTCGTCGCCAGCGGCCTGGCCGCGGACGTGCGCGTCAACGCCGACCGCAAGCGGCTCCTGCAGGTCATGACCAACCTCATTTCGAACGCCGCCAAGTTTTCCCCGAGCGGGGGCAGCGTCGACATCGAGATGCGCCAGCTCAACGACAAGGTCGTGGTGATATCGGTGGGCGACCGCGGCAGCGGCATCCCGGAGGATTTCCGCAACCGCATCTTCGGGCGCTTCGCCCAGGCCGATTCGGCCGACACGCGCGCCAAGGGCGGCACGGGCCTGGGCCTCGCGATCTGCAAGCGGCTGATCGAGATGATGAACGGTACGATAGGCTTCAGCGACCGCCCGGGCGGCGGCACCAACTTCTGGTTCGAGCTGCCCCTGCACCGCGCCGTCTGACGGAGGAAACCGCCATGCCCGCCACCCCGCTGTCCCGCATCTTCTACGCCGAGGACGACGAGGACATCCAGCGCATCGTGCGCATGTCGCTCGAGCGCATCGGCAAGATGACGGTAATGATCGAGAGCGACCCGCTCAAGGCGATCGAGGGCATCAAGGCGTTCAGGCCGGACCTCGTCATGCTCGACTGGATGATGCCCGGCATGGACGGCCCGACGTTGCTGAAAGCGATGCGCCATCAGCCGGAGACGGCGTCCTACCCGGTGGTTTTCATCACCGCGAAGGCCACCGTGAAGGATCACGCGGAGCTGGCGGCGCTGGGCGCGGCGGGAATCGTGTCCAAGCCGTTCTCGCCGAAGGACCTGCCGGACCAGTTGAGGACGATCTGGGCCGGGTTGCCTTAGCGGTTTTGGAGGTTGGGCATCGCACGCCGGTTTCAACCGGCAGAGCGGTTAAATCCTCCAGCTGATCTCACTCTTTTGTGAGGGCCGTTGGTTGCGCGATCGCGCAACCGTAGACCCTCACAAAAGAGCGAGAGATGGGCAAATCAAATTCGGGAAAGCCAAGCTAGAGGATTCTGCGGCCGCCCACGCTCAATGCAGATCCGCCTCGGCCTGGTAGAACTTCCTCGACAGGAACCCCAGCACCTCGTCCGCGTTCCTGAAGCGCGCGTCGCGGTCTTTCTCCACGAGCTTGTCGACCAGCCGCTGGTATTTGTCGAGGCCTTCGGGCAGCCCGGGCGGCGGTGTGTTGAGGTGATGCAGGGCGACCTCGACGGCTGAAGCGCCGGTGAAGAGGTGCTCCCCGCTGAGCATCTGATAGAGCAACACGCCGGCGCTGTAGATGTCGGTGCGCAGGTCCAGCGCCCTGCCCTGCACCTGCTCGGGACTCATG
>JANMXB010000213.1:0-1777 GCA_031380765.1 Pseudomonadota bacterium
GCGAAGAAATTTCGTGGGCCGCCCTGGCTGCCAGAGTTGCCGGCTTTGCCGCGGGCCTCAGGCGCAACGGCATCGCCGCGGGTGACGCGGTTGCGGTGCAGCTGCCCAATCTCCCCGAGTTCGTGGTCGCGTATCTCGCGATCTGCAGGCTGGGCGCGGTGATGACGACCATCCATATGCCGTATCGCGGAAGCGAGTTCGAGACATTTCTTTCCCACAGCCGGGCCAAGGCGATTGTCTGTCTCGCGCAGGCCAAGGACTGGTCGCCGGCGGGTGCGGCGCTTGCGCTGCGCGAAAAGATCCCGAGCCTCAAAGCCGTGATTGCATTGGGCGCACCCGTGGCCGGCGCGCTTGCCTTTGCCGAGGTCGAAGCTGCGCCTTCCGCTTACCTACGCGACCTGCCGGCGCCGGCGGCAGGCGATCCGTTCCTGCTGCTCTACACATCGGGCACCACAGCGTCGCCCAAGGCGGTGCCGCACAGCTATCACACCCTGCTGTCCAACGCGCGGCTTGGCGTGCCGGAGCACCGCATCACCAGCGCCGATCGCGTCCTGTCGGCGGCGCCGTTTTCACACCTGTTCGGACTGTATGCGCTGCACGTGTGCTGGGCCGCAGGGGCAACGGCGGTTCTGCTGCCGCAGTTCACCCCGCCGGACCTTGCTCTCACGGTGGAGCGCGACAAGCCCACCGCGTTATGGACGGCGCCCGCGCACATAGCGGCTTGCCGCGCGATGGGCCTGCTCGACGAGCACTACTTCGCTTCGCTCAAGCTGGTGATCATGTCGGGCAGCGCGTGCCCGCCGGAGCTCGTGCGCTGGCTCGCGGCGCACCTGCCCGGATGCGCGGTCACCCAGCTCTGGGGGATGACGGAAACCCAGGCGGCGCTCTACACGCGTCCCGGCGACGCGCTCGAAGTCTCCGCATCGAGCGCGGGACGGGCGAGCCCGGGGACCGAAGTGAGGGTTGTGTCGGCGGAAGGCGAAGCCTGCGCGCACGGCGAGGAGGGTGAGCTCCAGGTGCGCGGTGCGCTCGCGTTCCCAGGCTTTTACGCCGACGCCGCCGCGAACGAAACCGCTTTCGCGCCCGGAGGCTGGTACCGCACCGGAGATCTCGCCACGATGGATGCTGCCGGCAACGTTGCGATCACGGGGCGCGCAAAGGATGTGATCAACCGCGGCGGGCACAAATTCAATCCGCGCGACGTGGAAGAGCTGCTGGATTCGCATCCGAAGGTGATGCAGTCGGCCATCGTGCCGATGGCCGACGCGGTGCTGGGAGAAAAAGCCTGCTGTTTCGTCACGCTGCGCCCGGGGGTGCCGGGGGTGACACTGGAAGAGCTGCTCGCGTTCCTGGCGGAACGCAATATCGCGAAGATGAAATTCCCGGAGCGCCTCGTGGTCATGAGCGAGATGCCGCTCACGCCCACGAGGAAAATCATCAAGGGAAAACTGAAGATCCCTGATTAGAACTGCGAGCCCAGGAGTCCTCCAATGAGTGCGCCGGCCGCGGTCGTCATGCCCCGATCGCCGCGATGGCCGATCTGGCTGCCGATCATTGCGCCTGCCGCTGCGCCGACCATCGTGCCCGCGCCGGGGGCATAGACCGCCTGAGGGGCATACACGGGCTGCGGGGGATAGATGGCCTGAGGAGCGTTGTACGGATCATAGGCTCCGTAGCCGCCATAGTTTCCATATGCCACGGGGGGCGCCGCGTACACCGGTGCGCTGTAATACACCGGCGCCGGAGCGACCACTACACGCGGAGCGTAATAGCGCGG
>JANMXB010000219.1:0-4860 GCA_031380765.1 Pseudomonadota bacterium
GCCGGCCATCGACTTGCTCATCAGGATCACCGCTGCCTTCGAGCTGTTGTAGATCGCCAGGCCGGGCCGCGGGCGCAGGCCGGCGGTCGAGGCGACGTTTACAAAGCATCCACCGCCCTGCTTGCGAAACACCGGCAGCGCGTGCATCACCGAAAGGTAGATGCTCTTCACGTTGACCGAATAGACCTTGTCGAATTCCTCCTCAGTCACTTCGAGGAAGGGCTTCTTGCGGTGCGTCCACCCGGCATTGTTGATCACGATGTCCAGGCGCCCGAACGCCGACTGCGCCTTGGCAACGAGGCTTGCCCAGTCGGCACCGCGCGTCACATCGCCTTTTGCGAAGACCGCCTTGCCGCCGCCTATTTCGGCCACGACTTTTTCGGCGCCGGCGGGATTGATGTCGTTCACGACCACCTTTGCGCCTTCCTCGGCAAAACGTTTCGCGATGCCCGCGCCGAAACCGGAACCCGCACCGGTCACAATGGCTACCTTGTCCTTGAGTCGCATTGCTGTCTCCTTTTTATTCCGGGGTGTTGGCGCATTATAGAATCCGCCACCGCCTGAAGGGAAAGCCCGCATGAACCTCGACCGAGTGACCACCGGCCGCGATGTGCCGAACGACGTGAACGTCATCATCGAGATCCCAATGAACGCCGAGCCGATCAAGTACGAGGTCGACAAGGAGACGGGGGCGATGTTCGTCGATCGGTTCATGTCCACCGCAATGCACTATCCGTGCAATTACGGGTACATACCGCACACCCTGTCAGGGGACGGCGATCCGGTCGACGTCCTGGTGATTTCGCCGTTTGCGCTGATGACGGGAGTCGTGCTGCGCTGCCGGCCGGTCGGGATGCTGAAGATGGAGGACGAGGCGGGCGAGGACACCAAGTTGCTCGCGGTGCCGATCGACAAGCTTACGAGCCTGTACACGGGCGTCCGGTCGCCGGGCGACCTGCAGGAATCCGTGCTCGCGCAGATCGCGCATTTTTTCCAGCACTACAAGGACCTCGAGCCGGGCAAGTGGGTGAAAGTTGAAGGCTGGGTCGGACCGCAAGAAGCGAAGCGCGAAATCCTCGACGGCGTGGCGCGTTACAGCCGGGCCAAGAAGAAACCGAAGTTCTAGGACGAATCCTTGAACGGCGAGTGCTCGTGAAGTTCGTTCACGTATTTCGCGATGCCTTTGGTCTCCTTTTCGAGGTAGTCCTCGATGGCTTTCGCGAATTGCGGGTGGGCCAGCCAGTGGGCCGACAGCGTTTCCACCGGCAGCAACCCGCGGAACAGCTTGTGCTCCCCCTGTGCGCCGCCCTCAAAGGTTTCGAGCTTGCGGTCGATAGCGAAATCGATAGCCTGGTAGTAGCAGGCCTCGAAATGCATCAACGGCACGTACTCGACCGCGCCCCAGTGCCGTCCGTAGAGTGTTTGCGGCGTGTAAAGGTTGAAGGCCCCGCCGATCGGCATGCCATTGCGTTCCGCGAGGATGAGCAGCGTGTGCTCGGGCAGCGCGCGGCCGATGCGCTGGAAAAAGTCGAGGTTGAGGTAAGGCGTGGAGTGATGGGCCCGGTAGGTGTTGCGATAGCACTTGTAGAAGAACTCCCAGTGTTCCGTCCGGATTTGCTCGCCGCATAGCCATCGAAAGGTCACGCCGGCCTCGCGAACCTTGCGCCGCTCCTGCTTGAGGTTCTTCCTTTTCTGGTGCGACATGCGCGAGAGGAAATCATCGAAGTCGGCATAGCCTGCGTTCCGCCAGTGGAACTGTACCGTGCGGCGCAGGAGCATGCCGCGCGCATGCATCACTTGCGCTTCATCCTCCTGCGGGAACAGCACGTGCAGGGAGGACACGCCTTTCGCGAGATCCAGCGCCTTGCCGATGAGCATGGCGCGATCAGCGCGGTTGCCGGCCAGCACCCGCGGGCCGTTGACAGGCGTGAACGGCACCGCGCACAACAGTTTCGGGTAGTACTCGAGGCCATGCCGCGAATAGGCGTCTGCCCACGCCCAGTCGAACACATACTCCCCGTACGAGTGCGACTTGAGGAATAGCGGCATCGCGCCGGCGATTTCACCGTCCCGCTCGAGGACCAGGACCTGCGGCTGCCAGCCGGTGCGCGCCGAAGCGCAGCCCGTGTCGATCAGCGCATGCAGGAACTCGTGGCGCATGAACGGATTGCCGACGCACAGGCGGTTCCACGCCGTGGCGTCGATGCCTTCGAGCGACTCGACAATGCGAAGGCGGATCAAAGCGGCGGCTTGGCCATGAAGAATTGCAGGGGAGAGCGAAGCCATTATTCCGGATGGCGCCGCACCCGGGCAAGCGCCGCGTTTGCGGTATATTCGCAGTCATGACGCCAAAGACACGTGCTCGCGTCGTCCTCGCCCTCGCACAGATCAATTGCACGGTGGGCGATCTGCAAGGTAACGCCGCCCGAATCCTCGAGTACGCAGTACGAGCCCGCGACAAGGGCGCGGACCTGGTCCTGACGCCGGAACTCTCGCTGTGCGGCTACCCGCCGGAAGACCTGCTCCTGCGCGAGGGGTTCTACCGCGACTGCCGACGGGAACTCGATATCCTTGCGGCGAAGATCGAAGGCATCACCGCTGTGGTGGGTTTCCCGGAACTCGCGCACGACGGCAAACGCTATAACGCCGCCGCGGTGATCCGCGACGGTCGGGTAGTGGCCGTCGCGCGCAAGCACGATCTCCCGAATTACGAAGTGTTCGACGAAAAGCGCTACTTCACCGCGTGGAACGAGCCGTGCATCCTCGAAATCGAAGGTGTACGTTTCGGCCTCACGATCTGCGAGGACGTGTGGTGGCCCGAGGCGCCGGCGATGGCCAAGGCGGCCGGGGCCGAGGTCATCCTGTCGATCAACGCCTCGCCGTATCACAAGAGAAAGCAGGCGACCCGCCACAAGGTTTTTCGCGAATGGATCCAGGCTTCGCACCTGCCCATGGTCTACGTGAACCTGGTGGGCGGGCAGGACGAGCTCGTGTTCGACGGCGCTTCGTGCGTACTCGATGCCCAGGGCACTGTGGTGCGGCAGGCACCGTTCTTCGAGGAATCGCTCGATCTCGTCGAATTCGACGGCGCCAAACCGGTCCCGGGACCTGTATCCGGCGAACTCCCGATCGAGGCGGAGATCTACACGGCGTTGGTTGTCGGCACGCGCGACTACCTAGGCAAGAACGGGTTTCCGGGCGCGCTGCTGGGCCTGTCCGGCGGGGTCGATTCGGCACTGACGCTCGCGATCGCCTGCGATGCCCTGGGCGCCGACAGGGTACGCGCCGTCATGATGCCCACCCAGTACACCGCGCGGATGAGCCTCGACGATGCCAAGGAGATGGCCCGACGGGTAGGCGTGCGCTACGACGTGATCCCGATCAAGCCGGTGTTCGACGGTTTTCTTGCCACCCTGGCGAAGGAATTCGAGGGCAGGGCGCCCGATCTCACGGAGGAGAACCTGCAGGCGCGCATCCGCGGCACGATCCTGATGGCGCTGTCGAACAAGTTCGGCTCGATCGTGCTCACCACCGGCAACAAGTCGGAAATGGCGGTCGGCTATTCGACGCTCTACGGCGACATGGCCGGGGGCTATGCCGTCATCAAGGACCTGGCCAAGACCCTCGTGTGGGACGTGACGCGCTATCGCAATACGGTGTCGGACATCATCCCGGAGAACATCATCACCCGGCCGCCGTCGGCCGAGCTGCGCGACAACCAGACCGACCAGGACAGCCTGCCCCCCTACGAGACGCTGGATGCGATCATGGAAGGCTACATGGAGCTGAACCGCAGTCCCTCCGAGATCGTGGCGCAGGGCTATTCGCCCGCCGACGTGCAGCGTGTGGTGGGTCTCATCAAGAAAAGCGAGTACAAGCGGCGCCAGGCCCCTCCGGGGGTGCGCATCACGTTCCGCGGCTTCGGCAAGGACTGGCGCTACCCGATCACTTCGAAATACCGCGAATAGGGGCGCAAATCCATGGCAGGCCGTGGGTTCGCGGAATGGTTGCTACAATGACCGTCATCCGTTTGGACGGCCGCAGGAAAAGCACTGGAGGTACCGGCATGAAGAAGATCGAAGCCATCGTCAAGCCTTTCAAGCTCGATGAAGTGCGCGAAGCGCTTTCCGAGGTGGGCGTGACCGGACTGACCGTGACGGAAGTCAAGGGCTTCGGGCGGCAGAAGGGCCACACCGAGCTTTATCGCGGCGCCGAATACGTGGTCGATTTCCTGCCCAAGGTGAAGATCGAGGTGGTCGTGCCGGACAACCAGGTGGAACCTGCGATCGAGGCGATCGTGAAGGCGGCGCGCACCGGCAAGATCGGCGACGGCAAGATCTTCGTGACCTCGGTCGAGCACGTGGTGCGCATCCGCACCGGTGAGATCAACGACGCCGCGGTTTAGCCGAGGAGAGAAGAGGGGCTCCGCCCTCTCCTCAAGACCTCCCCTATTTTGCTTTAAGCAACACCAGCAGCGCACCGCTGCCGCCCTCGTGCGGCGGCGCCTGGCAGAAGGCCAGGACCTCATCCCGCGGCATCAGCCAATTGCGTAGCTTGGCTTTCAGCACGGGCTCGCGGTTCTTCGATCCGTAGCCCTTGCCATGGATGATGCGCACGCAGCGTTTGCCGCGTTGCGCGGCCGCAAGCAGGAATTCCGCGGTTCCCTGAGCAGCTTCATGGCGGTTCATGCCGTGGAGATCGAGTTCCGCCTGCACGACCCAGTGCCCGCGGCGTAGGCGGCTCAGCACCATCCTGGCCAGCCCGCCCCGGAGGTAGACCAGCTCCTCGCCGGTCTCCAGGGCCTCGTCCGCAGTGAGGGGGCCTTCGACGCTCTCGACCAGGGCAGCGCGCTCGTCCTTC
>JANMXB010000379.1:0-4739 GCA_031380765.1 Pseudomonadota bacterium
CCCCGCGATCGACCTCGACGAACAGAAGCGCCTGGTCAAGGACCTGGGCGGCGCGGCGGCGCTGATCCTGCGCACCCATGGCCTGCTCACGGCCGGCAGGACGGTGTGCGAAGCCTTTGTGGTCATGCACTGGCTCGAGAAGGCCTGCCAGGCGCAGGTGATGGCGATGTCCTGCCAGATGCCGCTCAACAAGGTCAGCGCGGAAGTCGTAAAGACCACCAACGACCGCTACGCGCCGGGCCAGCGCCGCAAGATCACCGAGCTCGAGTGGCCGGCGCTGCTGCGCATGCTCGACCGCCGCGATCCTTCGTTCAGGGACTAGGCGATGCTCAAGGACAAGGTTGTCGTCGTCACCGGCGCGGGAGGCGGCATCGGGCGCGACTTCGCGCACGCAATGGCCGCGAAAGGCGCGAGGGTCGTCGTCAACGATGTCGGCGCTTCTGTTTCGGGCGAAGGCAAGGACGCCGGTCCGGCGCAGAAGGTCGTCGACGAGATCAAGGCCAAGGGCGGCACCGCGGTGGCCAATACCGACAGCGTCGCCGAATGGGAAGCCGCCAACCGCATCATCAAAACGGCCATCGATGCCTTCGGGCGCATCGACGTGGTGGTGAACAACGCCGGGATCCTGCGCGACCGGTTCTTCTTCAACATGTCGGTCGAGGAATGGAAGGCCGTCATCGACGTGCACCTCAACGGCAGTTTCTACGTCGCGCGCGCCGCCGCGACCTACTTCAAGAACCAGGCCTCGGGACGCTACATCAACATGACCTCGACCTCGGGCCTGATCGGCAACCTCGGCCAGGCCAACTATGCGGCCGCCAAGCTCGGCATCGTCGGGCTGTCGAAGTCGATGGCGCTCGACATGGCCAAGTACAACGTCACCTCCAACTGCATCTCGCCTTTCGCGTGGAGCCGCATGATCGGCACCATCCCGGCCGAGTCGCCGGACCAAAAGGCGCGCGTGGAAAAACTCAAGACCATGGAGACGGCCAAGATCGCGCCGTTGGCCGTATACCTCGCGAGCGACGCTTCGCAACACGTCACCGGCCAGATCTTCGGCGTGCGCGCCAACGAGATCTTCCTCATGAGCCAGAGCCGGCCGCTGCGCTCGGTGCACCGATCGGAGGGCTGGACGCCGGAGACGATCGCCTCGCATGCGATCCCCGCGATGCAGGCGCACTTCTACAAGCTCGACCGCTCGCAGGACGTGTTCAGCTGGGACCCAACATAGGATACATGCCGGTGATCGACTACTCGAAGCTCAAAGCGCGCACCTTCCCCGGGGTCGAGCAGACCTACACAGCCAAGGACACCATGCTCTACGCATTGGGTCTGGGCTATGGCTACGACCCGATGGACGAGAACCAGCTCCAGTTCGTCTACGAGAAAAACCTCAAGACCCTGCCCACCATGGCCGTGGTGCTCGGCTATCCGGGGTTTTGGATGAAGGATCCCGACTCCGGCATCGACTGGGTACGCCTCGTGCATGGCGAACAGTCGCTCACGGTGCACAAACCCCTACCGGTCGCGGGCACGGTTGTCGGAACCAGCCGTATCGTTTCGGTGACCGACAAGGGCCAAGGCAAAGGCGCGCTGGTGTTCCAGGAGCGCACCCTGTGCGACAAAGCTACCGGTGAAGTGCTGGCGACCATCGACCACCTCACGTTCTGCCGCGCCGACGGCGGGTTCAGCGAAAAGCCCGGCAATGGGCCGCAAGGCGGCGATCTGCCTCCGCCGCAAAAACCCGCGGTGCCGGAGACGCCGCCGCACGCGGTGTGCGACCTGCCCACCCTGCCCCAGGCTGCCTTGATTTACCGCCTGTGCGCCGACGACAACCCGCTGCACGCCGAACCGGCGGTGGCCAAGGCTGCCGGCTTCCCCCAGCCGATCCTGCATGGCCTCGCCTCTTACGGCGTCGCCGGGCACGCGATCCTCAAGACATTCTGCGGTTACGACCCGGCGCGGCTCAAGTCGCTCGCATTGCGCTTCTCGGCGCCGGTGTTCCCCGGCGAGACGATCCGCACCGAGATGTGGAAGCAAGGCAACCGCGTGCAGTTCCGCGCCAAGTCGGTCCAGCGCGACATCGTGGTTCTGTCCCACGGCACCGCGGAGATCGCCTGAGCGGCAAGAAAGTCTAACTTTCATTTCGCAAAACTGAATACCCGCACAGCTCACAGGCCAATTTGATTGCCGAATAGGGAAAATGCGCATTCAGTGCGCGAACTGACAGACTTCTTCGGCGGGCGCGGGCCTAATACGGCCCATGCAAGGCGCACCCATAGGCGTATTCGATTCCGGCGTCGGCGGCCTTTCGGTCTTCCGTGAGGTCCGCAGGGCGCTGCCCGGCGAGGACCTGCTGTATGTCGCCGATTCGGGTCATGCGCCGTACGGCGACCGGCCAAGCAGCTTCATCGCCCGGCGGGCCGAAGCGATCGCCGAATTTTTTGTGAACGAGGGCGCGAAGGCCATCGTGGTCGCGTGCAACACCGCCACGGCGGTCGCGATCCAGACCTTGCGCTCGCGCTTTCAGATCGCGATCGTTGCCATCGAACCCGCCGTGAAGCCCGCCGCGCGGCTCACCCGCTCGGGAATCATAGGCATTCTCGCAACCAGCCAGACCCTCGCGAGCGACCGGCTCTCGCGCCTCGTGCAGGAACACGGCGGGCGCATCCGGGTGCTCATGCAGCCCTGCCCCGGGCTTGCGGAACAGGTCGAGAAGGCGGAACTCGAAGGCGCTGACACCGAAGCGCTGGTCGCCCGCTACGTTTCTCCGCTGGTCGAGCGCGGCGCCGACACCATCGTCCTTGGCTGCACGCACTATCCTTTTCTGGAAGCGGCCATCCGGAAAGCGGCGGGGCCGGACGTCGCCGTAGTCGATCCGTCCCTTGCTGTGGCGCGCGAGCTGCACCGTCGCCTGAAGGATGGCGGATTGCTTTCAGCCAGGCACGATTCCGGCACCGAACATTTCTGGACCAGCGGCGATCCGGGCCAGGTTCGGCGCGTAGTCGGCCTGCTGTGGGGGAAGGAAGTCGCGATCCGCGCTCTGCCGCCCAAATTTGCTGCTTGATCGTTATGGAGTGCGGAACCGCGGATCGTTCGTAGGAAGCGGGACCGCATCAACGGACTGCAGGTGTACACTTTCGGTATCCATCGGAGGCTCTCATGTCTGACCTGGTTGATGAACTTTCGCGTAAGGCGCGTGCCTTGCCACCGGAAGACCGAGTACGCCTCGCGGAAGAACTTTTGGCCACCGTCCAGGAAGTGGACGCGGAAGTCGAATTAGCGTGGGACGAGGAAATCAAGCGTCGAATCGCAGAAATCGATAGCGGAACGGCCAAGCTCATTCCAGCCGAGGAAGTTTTCGCCGAGGTGCGCCGCCTGCTCAAGTGAAGCCCGTTCGGTTCCACGACGCCGCCCGCGCCGAGCTGCTGTCCGAGGTCGCGTACTACGCGAAAATCAGTCCAAAGCTTGGAGCCGGGCTTGCCGCAGGAGTCGAACAAGCCATCCAACTGGCCGCAGGGTTTCCGGAAATGGGATCGCCACACAAACTCGGCACTCGCCGCGTTTTCCCGAAGAAATTCCCGTTCTCCATTGTGTATCTGGAGCGTGAGTCCGAGGTTTACGTCCTTGCGCTTGCTCCCTTCCGTCGAAAGCCCGGTTACTGGAGCACTCGTAGGCATGATTTCTAACTCTTATCGGACCCGACCGACGCGCTACTTCGAGTGGCATGGCAACCTCGGACAAATCGAATACGGATCATCGACGCCTGCCGACGATATAGCATGAAATTCGACATCTACGGCCGCTTCCAGCTCGAAGTGCTTCGCGAAAACGAGGCATGGACGGCTTACCGCCTCGCGCCCGGCACCCGCGAGCGCGACGCGGATGTGGTCATACCGTCATCCCTGGAAGCCGACGAACTGGCGGCGTACCTCGACGACCTGTTTCACGAGCTCGCGCGTCCCGGTCAAACGGTTGTACTCTTGAGCTAGCCACACTGCGGAGAAACCGGATGCTCAAGCTTCGCCCCAACTGCGAATGTTGCAACAAGGATCTGCCGCCCGAATCGCAGGAGGCGCGCATCTGTTCGTTCGAGTGCACTTTCTGCCGCACATGCACCGAGACGATCCTCAAAGGCAGGTGCCCGAACTGCGCTGGCGAACTGGTTTCCCGCCCGCGCCGTCCTGCGGACAAGCTGCAGGAATTTCCGCCATCGACGCAGCGAGTCTACAAACCCGAGGGCTGCAAACAAGTCGCCTGACCCGGGCGCAACGAGCGGCCCGAAAGTACAATCCGCACACGATGCTGCGAGAAATCCGCAATACCAAGCAAGTTCCCGGCGAGCCGCCGCGGCGCTGGTTTTTTGCGCACGACCAGGACCTGCTGGTCTGGTTCGGTGAGGACAACCGGCCGGTGGCCTTCCAGCTTGCCTACGGAAAATACCGCGCAGAGCGTGCAGTCAGGTGGAAAGAAGCCACCGGGTTCCGGCACTACGAAGTGGACGCGGGCATCGACGGAAGGGAACAACCGCTGCTGATGCCGGACGGGCCCTTCGATGCCGCAGACGTGCTCAAAGGCTTTCTTTCGCTGTCCGGCGAAGTCCCACCGGACATTGTGAATTTCGTCGCGGAGCAGCTGCGCCGTCATCCCGAATACCGCCTCCCCCAGGCATGACCGCGATCTGGAGGCGGCCGATCTCCGTCGCAAGCCTCACCGCCATCCACGTGGACACCGCGGTG
>JANMXB010000403.1:0-3200 GCA_031380765.1 Pseudomonadota bacterium
CGGCGGAGACCGCGTCGCCGGGTTGCTTCAGAAGCGCCTCGTTGTTTGCGTAAACCGAAAGGTAGGTCTCTCCGTGGTCCACGATCAGCAGGTTGCCGAATCCTCTCATCCAGTCCGCGAACACCACCCGGCCCGCCGCAATCGAACGGACCTGCTGGCCTTCAGTGGATCGGATAAACACTCCCTTCGAACCGCCGCCGCCTTCAGTACGTGGACTGCCGAAGCGGCTAAGTAGTTCCCCGCGCACGGGTAAACGCAGCTTGCCGCGCAGACTCGAGAAGGGGCCATCGGCGCCCGGCGCGCCGGCTTCGGGGATTTTTTCGGTCGACGTGCCTCGCCGGCGGGCGTAACCCGCGCCTGGCTTGGCGCTCAGGACCTTGCCGATTTCCTTGACCAGCCGCGCCAGCCGGGACTCGTCGGCTACGAGGCCCTTGATTTCCCTGCGGCCGGCTCGGATATCGCCGGCCAGGCGGTCCAGGACGCGCTTTCTGGCGCGCGATTCGGCCACGATTTTCTGCCGCTCGACGCGTTTTTCGGCTTCGATGGCTTCCAGCCGGGCGACTTTTTCGGCCACCGCCTGCGACACTTTTTCCAGCTCGCGGGCGTCGCCGCGAAACTGTCCGAGGAGGCGCGCTGCCGCGCGCGCGACCACGCCGAGGTAGTAGAGCTCGCGCGCCGCATCGTTCGGGTCGCGGCCCGAAAGGGCTACGCGGAGCACGTCCCGCATCGCCTCAGGCGAACCGGCGGCGTAGCGCGCAGAAAGCAGGCGGGCAAGCGCGACTTGCTGCTGTTCGAGCCCTTCGCTCAGGCCGCGCCGGCGGGCGGTGAGTCCTTTCAGCTCGTCCTGGGCGGCGTGGCTTTCGGTTTCAAGGGAGCGCAGTTCGCGGCCCGCATCGGAAATCGCGCGCTCCGACTCGCGCAGCGCGTCGCGCGACTCGCGTCGCGTGGCCTCCTTCTGGTCGAGCTCCGAGTTGAGCGCATCGATGCGTGCGCGCAGGGCGCCGAGGTCCTCGGCTTCGCGCGGCGCGGCTGCGGCAAACGCGCTCAAGAACAAGGCGGCCGCGAGAAACGGCGCGACCCCCATCGCTCAGGCTTTCGCCTTCCCCTGGCTCGACACCGCCGCGATGCGCTCTTCGACTTCCGCGGGATCGCCGAGGTAATAATGGCGCAGCGGTTGCAGCCTCGCATCGAGCTCGTACACGAGCGGAATGCCGGTCGGGATGTTGAGTCCGACGATATCGGCATCCGATACGCCGTCAAGATATTTCACCAGCGCGCGGATGGAATTGCCGTGGGCGGCGATCACCACCTGTTTTCCCACGCGTACCGCCGGCGCGATTGACGTGTTCCAATAGGGCAGCACGCGCGCCACGGTGTCCTTGAGACATTCCGTAAGGGGGAGTTCCGCGGGATCGATCGCCGCATAGCGGGGGTCGGCGCCGGGCAAGCGCGGATCGTCCTTGTCCAGGGCCGGCGGCGGCGTGGCGTAGCTCCTGCGCCAGAGGAGTACCTGCGCCTCGCCGAACTTCGCCGCGGTCTCGGCCTTGTTGAGGCCCTGCAACGCGCCATAGTGGCGCTCGTTGAGCCGCCAGCTGTGCTCAACCGGGATCCACATCCGGTCCAGTTCTTCGAGGGCAAGCCAGAGCGTCTTGATCGCCCGGCGCAGCATCGAAGTGAAGGCCAGGTCGAACGCGAATCCTTCAGCCTTCAGCAGGCGGCCGCCGGCGCGCGCCTCTTCGACGCCTTTGGCCGACAGGTCCACGTCGGTCCACCCGGTGAAGCGGTTCTCGCGATTCCAGTCGGATTCGCCGTGCCGGAGCAGAACTAGTTTGTGCATCGAAGAGTCGAAGAAAAGTGTTTTACGCAGTCTTCCGCGGTCGTTCCGCAGCCGCCCGGTCTCGCAGTGGGGCAGTCGATCGATCGGTCGGCTGCGTATTCTATAATAGGCCCCCTCACTCTTCCCCTGCGGCCCCTTGGACTCCTTTCCGATCCCGATGGAATTCCTGCGAAACAACATCATGTTGATCGCGGTCGCGTTGGTTTCCGGCGCGATGCTGGTGTGGCCGTACCTGCGGCGTGGTGCCGGCGGCCCTTGGGTCGGCACGCTCGAGGCCACCCAGTTGATCAATCGCCAGGATGCGCTCGTGCTCGACGTGCGCGACACGGCCGAATACGCCGGCGGCCACATGCTCGGCGCGAAGAACATTCCGCTCGCCACTATCGAGGCGCGGGCCGGGGAGCTGGACAAGCACAAGGCCAGGCCGGTGATCGTGCTGTGCGGTGACGGCAGTCGCGCGTCGAAAGCCGCCGCCGTACTGCGCGCGCGCGGCTTTGCCAACGTGGTGAATCTTTCGGGCGGGTTTCCGGCCTGGCAGCAGGCCGGCCTGCCGGTGGTCAAATAGCATGTCCAGGGTGACGATGTATGTCACGGGGACCTGTCCCTACTGTATCGCGGCTGAACGGCTGCTCATCGACAAGGGCGTCAGCGCGATCGACAAGATCCGCGTCGATCTCGAGCCGCAGCGCCGCGCCGAAATGATGCAGAAGAGCGGACGGCGCACGGTGCCGCAGATCTGGATCGGCGACAGGCATGTCGGCGGTTGCGACGAACTCGAGGCGCTCGAGCGCGCGGGCAAGCTCGATCCGCTGCTCGCCGCGGGCTGACCCATTTAACCAAAGGGATACACATGGCCGAACAGCAGGCGTCCTTCAATATCGAAAAACTCTACGTGAAGGACCTTTCGCTCGAGCTCCCGAACGCGCCTCAGGTGTTCATGCAGGCCGATTCGCCGCAGCTCGACGTGCAGATCCACAACGAATCCCAGCATGTCTCGGACGCGCTCTACGAGGTGGTGGTGACCGTGACGGTGACCGCGAAGTCCGGCGAAAAGACGCTGTTTCTCGCCGAAGTGGCGCAGGCGGGTCTCTTCTCGATCGTCAATGTCCCGGCCGACGAGCTCGAGCCGCTGCTCGGCATCGGTTGCCCGACGATCCTTTATCCCTATGTGCGCGAGGCGGTATCCGACCTCGTCACGCGCGGCGGATTTCCGCCGGTCCTCCTCGCCCCGGTTTCGTTCGAGGCGCTTTACATGCAGCGCAAGCAGCAAGAGGGCGCCGCGGACGCGCCCCGGATCGAGATCGCACACTAGCCATGCGCGCAGCCACTGCAGCGACGGCACTCCTGTGCGCCGCAACTGCGT
>JANMXB010000406.1:0-3641 GCA_031380765.1 Pseudomonadota bacterium
CGCGCTTGACCCCGAGCTGCTGTTCCTCGACGAGCCGACGGCGGGTCTCGACCCGGCCAGCGCCGCGGGCGTGGACGAGCTGGTGCTGCGTCTGCGCGAGCTCTTCGGCCTCACGGTGGTAATGATCACGCACGACCTCGATCTGCTTTGGCAGGTCGCCGACCGCGTCGCAGTGCTGGGCGAGGGCAAAGTCCAGGGTCTCGGCTCGATGGAGGCCCTCTCGCACATGGAACAGCCCGCGGTCCGGCAGTTCTTCGAAGGGCCGCGCGGCGAGGCGGCTGCGCAGCGGGCAGCGGGGTAGCCGCAAGTGGAAACCAAGGTCAACTACACCATCGTCGGCGCGTTCGTGCTCGCCTTGAGCGCGTTGCTGATCGCCGGCATCCTGTGGCTTGCCAGCGGCGGCGGATTCCAGAAGAAGTACGACATCTACCTCGCGCTGATCGGCGAATCGGTCGCGGGGCTCAGTGTCAGCGCGCCGGTGAAGTACCGCGGCGTCGATGTCGGCAAGGTGCAGGACATCCGCCTGGACCCGGCCAATTCCGAGCAGGTGAGGCTCCTCTTTGCGATCGAGCGCGGCACCCCGATCAAGGAGGACACCGTAGCGGTGCTGAAAACCCAGGGCCTCACCGGGATCGCCTACGTGGAGCTCGACGGGGGAACCGCCAGTTCGCCGCTGCTGCACCCGAAGACCCCCGGCGCCTATCCGGAAATCAAAACCAAGCCCTCGCTCAGCGCGCGCCTCGAGAACGTGATCACCCGCGTGATGGAAAAGCTCGATTCGACCTCGGACAGCGTCAACAAGATCCTCAGTGAAGAAAACCTCGCCGCCTTCAAGAGCACGCTCGCCGACCTGTCCGTCCTCTCGCGCACGCTCGCGGCGCGCAAGGACACCATCGACGCCGGCGTGGCGAGCGCCGCGCGCACTTTCGACAACAGCGCGCGGATCAGTGGCCAGCTCGCCACCGAAATCGGCCCGATGCTCGATCGCATCGGCAAGAGCGCCGACGCGGTGCGCAAAATGGGCGATGAGGCGGCGCAGGCAAGCGCGAGCGCGGGCAAGGCCGTCGATTCGATTGGGGGCGACGTCAAGCGTTTCACCGCCGACGCGCTGCCCGAGCTGCAGCGCCTGCTCGGCGAAATGAACGCCCTCACGATTTCGTTGCGGCGCTTCATCCATGAAACCGAACGCAACCCGCGCGGCTTCATCTTCGGCCGCAAACCGGTGCCCGAAGGGCCCGGCGAATCCCCGGAGGAAGGAAAGGCCAGATGAGACTCCTCAACGATTCACCCCGCGCCGGTGCCTGCGCCGCGGCGTTGTGCCTGATGTTTTTGGCCGGATGCTCGGCGTTGCGGCCGACGCCCTCGCCGACGCCACCGACCTATTATTCGCTCGACGCGAGCCGCATC
Source organism: Pseudomonadota bacterium (assembly GCA_031380765.1). GTDB lineage: Bacteria > Pseudomonadota > Gammaproteobacteria > Burkholderiales > SG8-39 > SZAS-79. The sequence goes on from JANMXB010000406.1 coordinate 1,408, forward strand.
GTGCCGCCGCCCGCCCCCCGCGCCAGGCCGGCGACGGCGCCGACCCTTATCGTCAACGAAACCCAGGCCGCGGCCGGTTTCGACAGCCAGCGGATCATCTATGTGCGTCAGCCGCACAAGCTCGAATACTTCGCGCACAGCGAGTGGGCGGATCCGCCGGCCCGCATGATCTCGAGTCTCGTCGTCGGCGCACTCGAGCAAAGCGGCGTGTTCCGCGCGGTGGTGTCGGCGCCGGGATCGGCGAGCGGCGAATTGCGCCTGGAAACCGAGGTCCTGCTGTTGCAACAGGAGTTCGCGAGCAGCCCGAGCCAGGTGCGGTTTGCGCTGCGCGCCTACCTGGCCGAAGACGGCACGCGCCGGGTAGTGGCGACGCGCGATTTCGAAGCGCTGGTTGCCGCGCCAAGCGATGACCCCTATGGCGGGGTGCGGGCGGCCAACATGGCGGTGCAGAATGTTCTCGAGCAGCTCACGGCGTTCTGCGCGCAAACCGTGGCCGGCTGGCAACCCTCGCGCAAAGCTGGTTCGCGCTAGAGCAACCGGCCCCAGAGCCGCGCCGTGATCTCCCTGAAGCGGTGAATGAGCGGGCGGCGCGCCCAGGTTTCGGGATCGATCGCGCTGGAAGCCGCCATGTCGGCCACGTAGGCCGTCTGCATCTGCGCGGCGAATTCGCGGCCGAGAATCACCGCGTTGATCTCGTCGTTGTCCAGCGCGCTCCTCCAGTCGAGGTTGCTCGACCCCACGCAGGACCAGACACCGTCGACGATCGCGGTTTTCGAGTGCAGCAGGGCACCCTTGCGTTCGTAGATCTTCACGCCGCCCTCGAGCAGCTCGGCGTAGTGCGAACGGCCGGCGTGGAATACGGTCGCCGAATCGGAGTGGCTGGGAAGGATCAGCCTCACGTCGACGCCGCGGCCCGCCGCATCCAGGAGTGCCTTGAGCAGCTGCGGGTCGGGGACGAAGTAGGCGTTGGTGATGTACACGCTCTTCTCCGCATTGGAGATCGCCGAGATCAGGGTGAGGTAGATGAGGCTGTAGGGGTCGTCCGGAGTGCTGCCGATTGCCCGCACGATCTCCTTGCCAGGAGATGCAATCGCGGGAAAGTAGTCGCGCGGGGCAAGGGCCGGCCCCTTCTGCTTTTCCCAGGTCTGCATGAACAGCTTCTGGAAGCCCGCCACCACCGGCCCGTCGATCTGAATGTCGGTGTCGCGCCAGCCGCTGTTGGGGTCCACTGGCTCATCGCTGCCGCGGCCGCCGGAGCCCGTTGAATAGACACTGCTGATATTGATGCCGCCAAGAAACGCGGTGCGCCCGTCCACGATCAAAAGCTTGCGGTGATCGCGGTTGTTGGGCGCCCACGTTTTCCTCGCCGCCAGCGGGTTGAGCGGATTGAATTCGAGCACCTGGATGCCGGCGGCTTTGAGGCGCTCGAAAAAGGCCGGGGGGGTGCTGAACCCGCCGGCGCTGTCGTAGATCATGTTGACCTGCACGCCTTGCGACTGGCGCTCGATCAGGAGGTCGGCGAATTTCTGCCCCACTTCGCCGTCCTCGACGATGTACGACTCCACGTTCACATGGTCCTTCGCGCCGCCGATCGCGGCGAACATCGCTGCGTAGGTGGCGGGGCCATCCTGCAGCAGCACAACCTTGTTGCCGACCACCAGCGGGCTGCCGCCGATTTCCTGCTCGAGGGCCACCTGCTTGTCGAGGATGTCGAGGTCGCCGGACTTGCGCTTGAGCTCCGCGATGATCGCGGCGCTTTTCTGCGCGGAGAGCGGGCCGCGCGCGTTTTCGATCTTCGCCGCCTGAGTCGCGTAGCGCTCGGTCAGAAAACGCGTATCGGGCAGGCTTGCGCAACCGCCCGCGGCGGTGAGCAACAGCAGGACTGCAACCTTGACGGCGTGCGGCATTCTTCCTCCCATGGCGGGAAGCGAGTCTGCTCCGGCAAGCGGACTTTCTCTGTACGCAAACGTACGCAATGCATGCGCGTGCCGCATAAGTGCGGCACCGAACGGACTGTAGCGCCCACGGCCGTTATCTTGACGCAGCACTTCCGCACGCGTTCCCACGCGCGCGGCCCGCGGCACAATCACAAAGGAATTCCGATGAAACATTCAATGGTCTTTACCGCCGCGCTGCTCGCGATGGCGCTTGGCGCGTGCGAAAAGGCGACGGTCGTGACCCCTCCGTCCACCGTAGTTGTTCCAGGACCGACGGTTGCAGTTCCAGGACCGGCC
>JANMXB010000411.1:0-3800 GCA_031380765.1 Pseudomonadota bacterium
GCTCGAAGCTCACGGGCGCTTTCTCCTGCAGCGCCATGAGCACGTCCAGCATGCCGTAACTGTCCTTGCCCCCGGAGAGGCACACCATGACCCTGTCGCCCTCGCCGATCATGGCGTAATCGACGATCGCTTCGCCCACCATCCGGCGAAGGCGCTTGGCGAGCTTGTTGGCCTCGTGGGTTTCACGACGCGGGTCTGCGCCCGCGTGCGACTTGCGCGGATCCTTGCGCAGGCCCGGGAGGATGCTGATTGGTCGTGTGTTCATCGGGCTCAGATGTTGATGCTGCGCCCGCCGTCGACGGCGATGATCTGGCCGGTGACGTAAGGGGCCTCAGCGGCGAGAAAGTAAACCGCGCGCGCAATGTCTTCCGGATCGCCGAGACGCTTGAGCAGCGTGTCGTCGATGATGTGTTTGCGGACTTCGGGCGGGAACTGGCCGTCCTCGGGCCACGCAATGGCGCCCGGCGAGACGCCGTTCACGCGCACGTCGGGCGCGAGCTCCATCGCGAGCGAGCGCGTAAGCGCGGCGAGGCCGGCCTTGGCGATCGTATAGACGACATAACCCTTGAGCGGGCGGTCGGCATGGATGTCGACGATATTTACGATCGAGCCGCGCGCCTTGGCAAGCTGCGGCGCCGCGGCCTGCGACAGGAGGAGCGGCGCCTTGACGTTGGCGCCGATGAGCTCTTCCCAACCCTTGTCCTCGATCTCGCCAATCGCGGTCGGAAAAAAACTCGACGCGTTGTTCACGAGCAGGTCGAGGCGCCCGAAGCGCTCCACGGCCGTTCTCACCAGCAGTTCCGGCGCACTGTGCGCGAGCAGGTCGGCTTTGATCCTGATTACGCTTTTGGCGCGGATCGCATTGAGCTCGGACTCGAGCCCGACAGCTTCTTTTTCCGCGCCACGATGGTGGAGCAGAATCGTCGCCCCGTGCGCGTGCATGCGGCGCGCAATGGCCGCGCCGACGCGGCGCGCGGCGCCGGTGATCAGCACTACCTTGTCGTGGAAGTCCGGCATCGAGATCGGCGTGGCAGTCACGCGTTGGGGAGAATTGCGGATTTTACCCAAATGGGGGACGATGCCGGCCCGATGTTGCGCCCTCAGATGCCTGTGCCCGACTCCGACGCGCTGGACGCGAGCCGGGCGCTGACCGCGCGCATTGCAGCCGAAATCGCCGCCCGGGGCGGATGGCTCTCTTTCGCCGACTACATGCAGCTCGCGCTCTATGCGCCGGGCCTGGGTTATTACACCGGCGGCGCTGCGAAGTTCGGGCCGCAAGGCGATTTCGTCACCGCGCCTTCGCTCGGTCCCCTTTTTGCGCAGACCCTTGCGGTACAAATCGCGGAGGTGCTGCGCAACAGCGCACCGCGCGTCCTCGAATTCGGCGCGGGCGGCGGAGAGCTGGCCGGGGAACTGCTCGCCGAGCTTGCGCGGCTCGGTTGCCCGGTCGAACGCTATTCGATCCTCGAGCCCGGCACGGAGTTGCGCGACCGGCAGCGCACGGCCATTGCAAAGCTGGCGCCTTCGCACCTGGAAAAGATTTCCTGGCTCGATCGCCTGCCGCGGAATTTTCGCGGCGTGATGATCGCCAACGAAGTGGTCGACGCGATGCCGGTTCGCGCTGTCGCGTGGCGTGAGGAGGGGATCTTCGAGCGCGGCGTTGTCCTCGACGCGGGAAGGCTCGCGTGGGCGGAGCGTCCAGCGGCGGGCGACCTGCTTGCCGGGGCCAGAACGCTCGAAATCGCGCCGCCGTACGCAAGCGAGATCGCGCTGGCCGCACGCGGGTGGATGCGCTCGGTGGCCGAAAGCCTGGAGCTCGGCGCGCTGCTGGTGATCGACTACGGCTTCCCGGCGCACGAGTACTACCATCCCCAGCGCTCGAGCGGGACGCTGATGTGTCACTACCGCCATTTCGCGCATTCCGACCCCTTCCTCCATCCGGGACTGCAGGACATCACCGCGCACGTCGATTTCAGCGCGCTTGCCGCTGCGGCCAAAGAGGCTTCGCTCGATCTCCTGGGCTACGCGTCGCAATCGAATTTTCTCGTCAATTGCGGCATCACCGAAGTCCTCGGGCGCCATGACCCCGCCGACCTCAGGCGCTTCGCCCCGCTTGCAGCCGCTGCACAGAAACTGCTCTCGCCCGCGGAAATGGGTGAGCTCTTCAAGGTCCTTTGCGTTGGACGCGGCCTGCGCCCGGGACTGACGGGCTTTGCCCGCGGCGGGCGTTCGCATACCCTTTAGCCATGCCGAAGGCTTTAATTTCCCTGCTGCTGATCTGCGTGCCGGCTTTCGCTGCGGACCCGACTGCGGCGGCCAAGATGCGCTGGGCCGAAAGTCCCTACGGCCCGATGCTCGAGCGGATCCTGCCGCCGGGTTTCGAGGCAAGCATGCTGCCTCAGCCCAAATCACGTGGCGCGCGGCTGGAGCTGCGTTACTGCGTGCAATGCCACAACCTGCCCAATCCGGCGATGCATCACGCCGAAAAGTGGGCGCCGGTGTTCGACCGCATGGTGGTCCGCATGCAGGGTCGCGGCAACATGGGCAAGCTCATGGCCGAGATGATGGCCGGCGTGGCGGCCCCCACGGACGAGGAAGCGCGCGTCCTCGTCGCCTACCTGAAGAAGCACGCGCAGGCACCGCTGGATCCGAAGAAGATCCCCGCAATCGATACGCCCGCCGGAGAGGCTTTCAGGATCGCGTGCCAGCAATGCCACGTGCTGCCCGATCCCCGGCGCCACACCGCCGCCGAATGGCCCGCCGTGGTGGCGCGCATGGAGCGGAACATGGAATGGATGAACCGCGTCGTGGGCTCGAAGCCGGTAAACGGCGAGCCGCAGTTGCGCGTGGCGGACATCAACGCGTTCCTTGTCCGGTTCGCGAGGCCGAAGGCAGGAGCTCGGTAAACTTGACTGGAGTGTTGCAAATGGCGCGAGTACGAGGCTGGTCGTTGTTGCTTTATGTTTTGCTGGCCGCGCTTCCCTGCGCCGCGCCTGCGCAGCAGGACTACCCGTCGCGGCCGATCCGCCTGCTGGTGCCGGCTGCGCCGGGCGGCACCACCGACATCCTCGCGAGGCTGGTTGGCGCCCGTCTGGGCGAGGCGTTGAAGCAGCAGGTCATCGTGGACAACCGCGCGAGCGCTTCAGGGGTCATTGCGGGAGAGATGACCGCAAATGCCCCTCCGGACGGCTATACGCTGCTGCTGGCTTATCACCAGCACACGGTCAACGCGGTGTTGAATGCAAAGCTTCCGTACCATCCGGTGACGAGCTTCACGCCGATTACGCAGCTCACTTCCGCCGGCTTGCTGCTGGTCGTGCATCCATCGACGCCGGTTGAGACGCTGGCGCAATTCATTGCATGGACAAAGAGCTTCAAGGGCCCGCTCAACTTCGGTTCGGCCGGGATCGGGAGCGGCGGACACCTCGCTGGCGAGCTCTACAACCAGATGGCCGGCGTGAAGGCAGCGCACGTTCCGTACAAGGGCTCGGGACCGGCGCTCGCCGACCTCGTAGGCGGCCAGTACCACTACAACTTCGCCGGGATCCAGGCCGCGCAGACCCTGGTGCGTTCGGGCAAGCTGCGCGGGCTCGCGGTAACCACGCCCAGGCGCGTCGCCGCCCTGCCGGACACACCGGCGATGGCCGAAGCATTGCCGGGATTCGAGGTCGTCGGATGGTACGGGATCATCGCGCCGGCCAAGCTACCCGCTCCGATCCTGGCGAAGCTTCACGCCGAGATAGTGAAGATCCTGAACCAGCCCGACATCCGCGAGCGCATTCTTTCAGATGGTTCCGAGC
>JANMXB010000508.1:0-2118 GCA_031380765.1 Pseudomonadota bacterium
CGGTGCTCGTATGGGCCGTTTTCGGCAGGCGCGCGGAATTTCACACGGGCACAGGCAGTCCCGTGTCTTCCGGCCGCTTCCACTGGACTCGGGACAGCGCGCTGATCGTCGTCTGCTACGGTGTCTTCGGCTTCGGCTACATCATCCCCGCGACGTTCGTGCCCGCGATGGCAAAGCAGATCGTCGGCGATCCCGCGGTGTTCGGCTTGTCGTGGCCGCTGTTCGGGTTGGCCGCAATGCTGTCCACCCTGGCCGCAGGCAGGTTCGGCAGTGCGTTGGGAAATCGCGGAGTGTGGGTGGTGTCTTCCCTTGTCATGGCAGTCGGAGTCGCCGCGCCAGCGGTTTTTCCGGGCATGAGCGCAATCATGGTCACCGCCGTGTGCGTCGGCGCGACCTTTGTGGTCGTCACGATGGCCGGCATGCAGGAAGCCCGCAAGGTCGGAGGTGCGCACGCGAGGACGCTCATGGCCGCCATGACGGCCTCGTTCGCGGCGGGCCAGGTGGCGGGACCGCTGGCGGTGAGCTGGTTTGCGCCCTCCGGCGGCAGCATGGACGCCGTGTTGATTTCTGCCGCGGTGCTGCTCGTCGGCAGCGCCGCGGCCGTAGGATTTTCAACGACCAACGAAAGGAAGGCGGATGAAGCTCTACCTGAATAAACCCTCCCCATATGCGCGCCTGGTGATGGTCGTTGCGCATGAAAAGGCGATCGCGGGCCGCCTCCAGCTTGAATGGACCGATCCGTGGAAAAATCCGCCGGAGCTTTGTGCGGTGAATCCCTTTTCGCGCGTGCCCGCACTCGTGACGGACGACGGGGTCGTGATTGTCGACAGCGCTTGCATCTGCGACTACCTGGATCACCTGGGCGTCGGGCGTGCATTGCTTCCGGTCGCGTTCGAGGAGCGCGCGCCCGTGCTGCGGAAGTACGGGAGGGCGAGGACGCTGACCGACGCCGTCTTTGGCGCAGTGATCGAGCGCAGGTTCAATCCGTCGGGTGGGGAACCTGCGCTGAGTGCGCGTTGGATCGCCGCCGCCAATTCCGCGCTGGATTCGATTGAGCGCGAGCCGGCGTCGTTTCAAACGGCATCGCCCGATCTCGGCGACCTCGCCCTTGCCGTTGGCTTGGGCTACATCGATTTTCGCCTCAAAGAGATGGCCTGGCGGCAAAACCGCCCGAATCTTGCCGGCTGGTCCAAGGCGATGAGCGCCCGTACATCGATGCAGGCCACGCCCCATGAATAGATAACTCCGTTAAATTCGGGGATGCCCGCTTCGTCCCTTGCGCTGGTCATCCTCGCCGGACTGATCCACGCCCTCTGGAACATTGCCGCCAAGCAAGCCGGTGGCGATGCACGATTCGCTACATTCACGAGCCTGATCGGAGCGGTCTTCTGGGCGCCGCTCGGCATCTGGCTCGGCTGGGACGTGCTGCCGACCTGGGGTTGGGTGGAGTGGGGATTCATCGTCGCCAGCGGTGTTCTCCACGTTTTGTATTACGTCACGCTACTGCGCGGGTACCGCAAGGCCGACCTGACCGTGGTGTATCCGCTGGCGCGCGGATCAGGGCCGCTGCTCTCGTCGCTCGTGGCGATCACGCTCCTTGGCGAGCAGATCACGACCTTGGGGATGACAGGCATTCTGGCTGTGGTGGTGGGCGTGTTCTTTATCGCCGGCGGTCCCGCGCTGTTTCGCGCCGCGCACGATCCGGTGAAGCGGGCAGGAATACGCAAGGGCATGTTCTACGGCCTTCTCACGGGCGTATTCATTGCGAGCTACACCGTGGTCGACGGCTACGCAGTCAAGTTCGCGCTCATGTCGCCGATCCTGCTCGATTACTATGGCAATTTCCTGCGGCTCATGTTGCTGCTGCCGACCGTGCTGAGGGACCGGGCGACCGCCCTTGCGCACTGGCGCGCGCAGTGGAAGTACGCGTTCTTCGTGGCGGCCGTCAGCCCGATCGGCTACGTGCTCGTGCTGTACGCGATGAAGGCGGCGCCGATTTCCCACGTTGCCCCGGCGCGCGAAGTCTCCATGCTGTTCGCCGCGCTGATCGGTGGACAGTTGCTCGGGGAGGGGGACCGCCTCGCGCGCATCGCGGGCGCGGCGTGCATCGCCTTCGGC
>JANMXB010000520.1:0-4746 GCA_031380765.1 Pseudomonadota bacterium
GGCTTTCGGCTGCTCGATGTTGGAAAGGTGTGCTGCCTTGTCGATCACGACCAGCTTCGAGCCGTCGATGAGGCGGTTGAGGACCGTCGCATGGTCCACCGTGGTCGCTGGGTCCTGCTTGCCGGCGACGATCATCGTCGGCGTCTTGATCTTGAGCAGCATCGTGCTCTGCGCCATGTCGCGTACCGCGCTTGCGCAGCCGGTGTAGCCCTCGAGGCCGGTGCCTGCGATCATCGCCCTGATCTTCTCGATGTCCTGCGGCGCGCGCTCGAGGAACGCCGGGGTAAACCAGCGCTGCAGCGTCGGCTCGACCATCGCCGCTATTCCCTTCTCTTTCGCCATTGCGAGGCGGTCGTCCCACATCGTGCGCGGCGCCATTTCGCTCGCGGTATTGCACAGCGTCAGCGAATGCACGCGGTCGCCGTAACGCGCACCGAGCTGCTGGCCGATCATTCCGCCCATCGACAGGCCGACGAAATGGACTTTCTCGAGGCCCAAGGCGTCGAGCAACGCGACGGCGTCGTCGGCAAGCTGCGCCATGTTGTACGGCGGCGTCGTGGTACCCGACTTGCCGTGTCCGCGCATGTCGTAGCGCAGCACACGGTACTTGTCGGCCAGCGCGGGAATCGTCCAGTCCCACATCTGGTGATTCGACATGAGGCTGTTGCTCATGAGGACCACGCGGCCATCGCTCGGAAAATTCGCCGGCCCGTCGAAGCGATAGGCGGTGTCCACGCCATTGGTCTTTGCGGTTTTCAGGTTGTCGGTCATGGGATCACATGTAGAGCCGGGCGAGATCCTGGATGGACTTCGCTTCCGGAAATTTATACAGGAGCTCGAGCCAGCGCGCGCGCACGGTCTTGAGCCCGCGCAGGTCGATGCCGAGCGAATCGGCTTCTTCGATGGCGAGCGTGATGTCCTTGACCAGGTGCTTCGGATAGAAGCCGGGCGTGAAATCGCCTCGAAACGCCTTGGCGGCCTGAATGCGCAGCGCTTTGGAGTCGGCCGTGCCGGTCTGCAGCGTCGCGAGCATCACTTCGCCGTCAAGGCCCGCCTTGCGCGAAAAGAACAGGCCTTCGATTGCCGCGAGCACGTTTTGCGCAACGATGACCTGATTGACGAGCTTGGCGCGCTGCCCCTGGCCGGCGGCCCCAAAGTGGACGAGGGTCTTGCCCATCATCGCAAGCAGCGGCTGGGCCGCGTCGAAGTCCGCCTTGTCGCCGCCGACCATGATGGTGAGCGTCCCGTCGGCCGCGCCCTGTTCTCCCCCGGTGACCGGTGCATCGATTGCGCGCAGTCCCTTCGCCCTGGCTGCGGCATGGATGCGCTCCGCGAGCTTCGGGCTGGAGGTGGTCATGTCGATGAGCAGCGCACCGGCTTTGGCGGAGTCGAGGACGCCGCCCTTGCCGAAATACACTTCTTCCACATCCGCCGGCGCGCTGACCATGGTGATGATCGCGTCCGCGCCTTTCGATGCTTCGGCGATGGTCGATGCCCGGCGCGCGCCCTTGGCGACCAGCGGATCGGCTTTCCCGGGCGAGCGCGAATACGCAACCAGCGGGTACCCGCCGGCCAGCACATTGGCCGCCTGGCGCACGCCCATGATGCCGATTCCGATGAAGGCGGCGTTCATGCTCATTCGACCTTCGCGCCCGATGCCTTGACAACCGGCGTCCAGCGGACCACCTCGGCCCTGAGCATGTCGGCCATGTGGTCGGCCGTGCCGGGAATGATCAGGTAACCCAGGTCGCTCATGCGCTTCACGAATTCAGGCGACTTCGTGGCTTTCACGCCTTCGGCGTTCAGCCTGGCGATGATCTCCTTCGGCGTTCCCGCCGGCACCGACAGGCCGAACCAGACGCCGGCTTCGTAGCCGGGAACCCCCGCTTCGGCGATGGTCGGCAGATCGGGCAACGCCGGATCGCGCTTCGATCCGGTGGTGGCAAGCGCGTGGAGCTTGCCCGACTTGATGTGCGGCAGTGACGAAGGGATGTTGTCGAACATGATGTTGACCTGTCCGCCGATGAGATCCGTCACCGCAGGAGCGCTGCCTTTGTACGGAATGTGGAGGATGTCGACGCCGGTCATGTACTTGAACAATTCACCCGACATGTGGATCGAGGTGCCGCTGCCGCTCGAGGCATACGTGATCTTGCCCGGTTGCGCCTTGGCCAGGGCAACCAATTCTTTCACCGACCCCACCTTGAAGGACGGGTTGGCGACCAGGACGTTGTTCAGCGCGACCAGCGGCACCACCGGCGCGAGATCCTTGGCCGGGTCGAAGCCCATCTTGGAGTACAGGAGCGGGTTGATCGCGTGGATGCCGCTCGTGTTCATGAAGATCGTGTAACCGTCGGGCGCGGCTTTGGCCGCCTGTTCCCCGCCGAGGTTGCCGCCCGCGCCGGGACGGTTTTCCACCGTGACGGGCTGGCCGAGCAGTTTTTGCAGTTCATGGGCCGTGGCACGCGACGCAATATCGACCGCGCCCGCCGGCGGAAACGGGCAGATGAGCCGGATGGGCTTCACCGGATAGGACTGCCCGGATGCCGCGCCCGATACTGCGAGCAGGACGGTGCATGCGGCAAGCATTTTTTTCATGGTTTTGTTTGTCTCCCTGGAGCGAAGGCGCAATTATGCGCGTGGGGCGCGGACTGGCAAAATTCCACGGCGAAACGGCACTTGGGTCGCGGGGTAAACTGCGCAAACTTCGCTACTCCAATCCAGCCCGGAACCTCCATGCCGCACTTCTCTGACGCAGTAAACATCGGCGATCTGCGTCTTGCCGCGAAGCACCGGCTGCCGCGTGCGATCTTCGATTTCTTCGATGGCGGGGCGGAAGACGAAATCGCGCTGCGGGACAATCGCGCCGCCTACGAGCGCGTCAGGATTGCCCCGCGGGTGCTGCGCGATGTGTCGAAGATCGACATGTCCTGCGAGATACTCGGTGGCCCGTCCAAACTACCGTTGGTGATCGCACCGACCGGGGGCATCGGTATCGGCTGGCCCGGCGCCGATGTCGCGATCGCCCGCGTGGCCGCGGAATACGGAATTCCGTACACGCTCTCGACCACTTCAACGGCCACCATCGAGGCCATTGCAGAAGCCAACGGTGCCGGCCGCCGATGGTTCCAGCTCTACATCCTCTACGACCGCGATTTCACCGACAAGCTCGTGGAGCGCGCGCGCGTGGCGGGCTATGAGGCGCTTGTGGTCACGGTCGACCTGCCAGTCGGCGGCAAGCGTGAACGCGACACCTACAATCGTTTCGTGCAACCCTACCGGCCGCGCGCGGGCCAGATCCTCGAGGCGCTGACCAAGCCCCACTGGGCGCTCAGGATCGTCGCGAACGGCGGATTGCCGACGCTGGAAAACCTGCGCGGCTTCGCAGCGCGCAAGAGCGACACGCTGATGTCGATTTCGTCGGCGGTGGGCCAGAATCTCGATTCGTCGTTCGACTACGAGGGTCTCCGGCGCCTGCGCGACCTCTGGAAAGGCAAGCTGGTCGTCAAGGGCGTGGCACGCCCGGACGACGCGGAGCGCATCGTTGCACTCGGTGCCGACGGGATCTGGATCTCGAACCATGGCGGCCGCCAGCTTGACGCGGCCCTTGCTACTCTGGATATGCTTCCGGCGGTCCTCGCCGCGGTGGGAGCGAAAGTGCCAGTGCTTCTCGATGGGGGCGTGCGCCGGGGCATCGACATGATCAAGGCGCGCGCACTCGGTGCGCAGGCTGTGTGCGCGGGCCGGCCCACGCTCTACGGCGCTTCTGCCGGCGGCGAGCCCGGTGCCCGGCGTGCCCTGGATATTCTCGCCGACGAGCTGCACCGGAACATGCAGCTCTGCGGCACGCGGACGATTGCCGAAATCGACCGGGACCTCATCGCCAGGTGACAACGTGAAGACGAATCTTCCTTTTCTCGTCGCGGGCGGGGGCATCGGCGGGCTCGCCGCGGCGCTTGCGCTTTCCCGCAAGGGGTACGCGGTGCGCGTGCTCGAGCAGTCCGCCGAGTTCAAGGAGATCGGTGCGGGCATCCAGCTGGGGCCGAACGTGTTCCGCATGTTCGAGCTGCTTGGACTGACCGACGCGATCAGGCGCTACGCGGCGTTCCCGGAAAACCTCGTAATGATGGATGGCATCACCGGGGAAGAGGTCACGCGCGTTCCGATCGGCAGCGAGGCCTTCCGGGTGCGCTTCGGCGGCTACCCCTATGCAGTGATCCATCGCGCGGACATGCATCGCGTCTACCTCGATGCCTGCGCAGCCGAAAAGAACATCGAGCTTTCCGTGCTGCGCAAGGCCCTGCGCTATGAGGACCGCAGTGATCAAAAGCGCGACCGGGTCGTGCTGCACATGGAAGGCGGCGAAGCAATCGAAGGCTGCGCCCTCATCGGCGCCGACGGCTTATGGTCGAGAGTGCGCGACCAGCTGCTCGGGGACGGCAAGCCGCGCGTGTCCGGGCATATCGCCTATCGCGCCGTGTTGCCGCGCGCCGAGGTCCCGGAAGGCCTCTGGCAGAACAACGTGGTCCTGTGGGCCGGGCCGAAGACTCACCTCGTGCACTACCCACTGCGCCGCGGCGAGCTTTATAACCTCGTCGCGGTATTCCACAGCGACAAGTACGAGGAAGGCTGGAACACGTTCGGCGATACCGGGGAGCTGAACCGGAAATTCTCCGGCGAGCGACCGGAGGTCCTGGCGCTGCTCGCCAAGATCGAGTCGTGGAAGATGTGGGTGCTTTGCGACCG
>JANMXB010000528.1:0-16123 GCA_031380765.1 Pseudomonadota bacterium
GCAATGCCCCCGGCGCGTCGTGTTGAGGAATTCCGCGAGCGGTGTCTCGCTTCCGGGAACGAGCTGCGAGAAGGGATGGTTGCGCACGGTGGTGTATTCGAACCCGGCGAAATAGGTGTTCACGCGGCGGACTGCTTCGGCCGGCGGCAGCCCGGCCAGACCGAGCTGGCTGGCGAGGGCTTCGAGCGCCGGACGCTCCCTGACGGGCACCTCCAGGTCTTCTGCACCGGGCGCGGCGTAGCCCGGTGTCGCTGCCGTCACTGACTGCGTCGTGTCGGCGCTGTACACGGCATTGTAGAAAACCCAGGGCACTTCCATCTCGGCCTGCACCGCCCCGAGCAGGTTGCCTCGTACACGGCTTGCGACAAGATCGCTCACGCCGGACGCATTCGCGGGCAGGGCAAGAAGCGTGCGCCCGCCTCGCACGCGCTGCGACACGCGCAGCGTTAGCGCGCCGGGAGGTTCACCGGCCTGGCTCGCCCCCGGGAGCGCAAAGGCCGTTCCATCACCGCCGGCCCGGATTGCCTCGAGGTTGCCATGGCGCGCGACCCACGTCGTCCCGGCGTATTGGTTGTAGCTGGCCTGGTGGAGCAGCGGAGGGCTCCCGGCGCCCTCGCGTTTTGCGTACACGCGCAGGATGATCGCGTCCTCCGCCTTCAGCCGACCCAGTTCTCCCAGGCGCGTCGCGTTGCTGTACGGATCGAGCAGCGGCTCGCGCAACTGCCAGTCGATGATCCAGTCTTCAATCAGCGTCTGAAGCGTGAAAAGGCCGGCGTGCGCGCCGAAGCCCGCGGCCGTGGCAACCGACAACGCGGCGAGCCAGGCTGCAATGCCCACGCGGGAAGGCCTGATGCGCACCAGCGCGGTCCCCACGATCAGCACGATACCCGCGAAATAGCCGTAACCCGGCCGGTTCGCCATGCCTGCCGCAATCAGGATGAGGGCGAGGTAGGGACCGGTCAGGTCCACCGGAAGGTCGCGAACGGGTTTGCCGACTGCGGCACCTCGCGATTTCATCTTGCGAAGGTATCGGAACAGGGCCGTCAGCGGCACGCGGCCTTCCACGCACATGGTCTGCGCAAGCATCAGCGGCAGCACGACGCCTGGCAACCAGACGAGCGATTCGTGCACGCCGAGCCTCAGGCCATCGGTGCCGACGAGCGAAGCCGCAACCGCGACGTAAAGGACCATCGTGAGGTCCGCGATCCGGTGCTGGTCGCGCTCGGCCAGTTCGAGCCGCAGCCGCGTGAGCACGGGAAGCAGGATTACCAAAGCGAACCCGGCGCCCGCATACGGGTTCTTCGTCTGCCAGCCCCAGAAGGCCAACGCCGCGGCAAGCAGTGCGGGCGAAACCTGGAACGGGGTTGAGGTCATCGGGGTTGAAATACTCATGCGAACTTTGCCAGCCCGGCCTCGATCTTGCCCGGGGTGAGGACGAGAAGTCCCGCGGCATCCGCAGGCGCGGACTCGCTGACCAGGAGCACGCGCACTCCGAGGCCGGAGGCATTCAGCGCGGCAACGAGATTCCTTCTCGGCTCGTCCCATGCGAGCATCACGAACACGGCCGAAGACAGCGTGCCGCGCATGGCGATGACTTCGCGCGCGAGCTGCTCGAACTGCCCGGGCTGCGCAGGACCCAGCCCCGCGAGCACCTCGAGCAGGTGCACGTTCGACGCTTCGCCCCGCCCGGCGGTATGGCATTCGGGCTCGCCGGCCACGAAGACGAGGTCGAGCAGGCATTCCTGTGTATCGATCGTGTAGATGAACGAGGCGGCGATCGAAACGGCTTCCTCGAAGGCTTCGGTTTCGCCCGCCGCGCAGGTGTCGAGGATCAACGCATGGCGCTCGAAGAATTCGGTCTCGTATTCCTTGACCACCGGCTCGCCCGTGCGCGCGAAGCTTTTCCAGTGCACGCGCCGCAAGCTGTCGCCGGGCCGGTACTCGCGCAGGCTCAGGAACTCTTCGGAATCGCCGATCGAGGAAGACAGCGCGTGCCCGCCCGGCTGCAGCAGCCTTTGGGCGGGAAGCAGGACCTGAGGCAGGCGGTAGCGTTTTGGCAGCACCACGAGACGGTCGGGCAGCGGCGTGCGGATGCGCCCCAGCGCCAGACCGAGAACGTCGGGCCGCACCAGGTCGACGCCCGCAAACGAAAGCACGCCGCGCCTGCGCGGGATCAGGCTCGCGCGCACTTCCCCGTGCGCGCCCGCGGGCATCAACGACAGCGCGCCCGCCGCGGCCCGCTCCGGCAAGCGGCGCTCGACCAGGTGGCGCCAGCGGAAATAGCCGCCCTTGCGGTCCACCCAGTTGCGCTGGGCATCGCGCGGATCGCGCCCGCGCTGGAACTCGGCGAAGGTCGGGCGCGGGTTGGCGAACTGCTCGCGCACTTCGACATCGGCAAGAGGCCTCGAGCCCGCATTGCCGACGCTGATGCGGTAGCTGAGTTCTTCCCCCGCGGTCGCAAATCTCGGCAGGTTGCGACGCACGTGAACCTTCGCCCGGAAAAGGAGGCCGAGCGCGGCGGAGAGCGCCAGCATCGCGGCGAGCAGCGCAAACACCTGGGAGGCGAGCGACTGGTGCGTGTCCAGGCCCACCACCGCCGCCATGAACGCGCTCATCGCGGCGAGCTTGCCCGCGCCAGTCAGCCTTTCACGCAGGATCCCGTCGAACGAGGTGACGAAGCGGAGCAGCGCGTAGTGGAACCGTCGCATGAAACTGCGCATGCAATGCGCCTCTTACGCCGGGACCGGCACCGAATCGAGCGCATCGGCGACGATCGACGCGCCGCTTGCCCCGGCGTAGCGCGCCTGGGGCTGCAGGACGATGCGGTGCGCGAGGACGCTGAGTGCCGCTTCCCGCACGTGCTCGGGCCGCACGAACGACTCCCCGTCGATGAGCGCGAGCGACCGCGCGACCTGGGTGAGCGCTATCGAGGCGCGCGGGCCGCATCCGAGCTGGACTGAGGCCGCCTCGCGGGTCGCGCGCGCCAGCGCCACGACATAGGCCTTGAGCTCGTCGGCGATCCTCACCGAGTGCGCGGCGGAGCGCGCTCCAAGTACCTCGGCATGAGTGGCCACCGCGCCGATGGATGCGAGAGGGTGCTCATGCTCCTGCGCAGTCAGCATCGCCACCTCCATGGAGGCATCGATATAGCCGAGCGCAAGCCGCATCGCGAAACGATCCATTTGCGCTTCCGGCAGCGGATAGGTGCCGCGGAATTCCACCGGGTTCTGGGTGGCGATCACGAAAAACAGCGGGTCGAGCAGCTGGGTGCGCCCTTCGACCGTGACTTGTGCTTCGCCCATCACTTCCAGCAGCGCGGACTGGGTGCGGGGGCTCGCGCGATTGATTTCGTCGGCGAGCAGGATGCTGGTGAAAACCGGGCCCTCGCGGAATTCGAAGCTCTGCTCGCGCGGGTTGTAGACCGACACGCCGAGAATATCCGAGGGCAGCAGGTCAGGGGTGAACTGGATGCGCGCAAAAGGCGCGCCTATCGATTGCGCGAGCGCCTTCGCGAGCGTCGTTTTGCCGGTGCCGGGCACGTCCTCGATCAGCACGTGGCCGCCGGCGGAAAACGCGGCAAGCAGTTTGCGGATCGAGCCGTGCTGGCCCTGCAGCACGCGCTCGATGTTCTTCGCGATCCGGTCAAGCACGGCCCGGGCCTCGGCTGCGGAGAGGAGGGGGACTGCTGCGGACGGCGCGTTCATGGCGAATGGCAGTTTTTCAACGGCGATAAAGTATAACTTTTACTCTCATAGGTCTAGTCCTGTAGCCGTTCTTATGTCAGTCTGTTTGCCAATATAGAAAATATACTAGAGGCACGCGGCCAATTGGGCGCCCTCGAGCATCGCGCGCTTGGCATCCAGCTCGCCGGCCTCCCGCGCCCCGCCGATGAGGTGGCGCTTCGCGCCACGGCCTTCGATGCCCGCAAGCAAGTCGCGCTTCGAATCCTGGCCCGCGCACAGGATCACAGTGTCGGCCGGAATGCAGGATTGCCTGCCGTCGACCGAAATGTGCACGCCTGCGTCATCGATTCCGCGGTACTGCACGCCCTTGATCATCGCCACGCCGTTGCGCGCGAGCTCGATGCGGTGGACCCAGCCGGTGGACAGGCCCAGCGTTTTTCCGAACGGCGTATCCGAGCGCTTGAGCATCGTGATCCGGTGGGCCGGATGCGGCGCCTCGCGGCCTTTGGGATCCAATCCGCCCGACGCGGCCGCATCCGTAGTAATCCCCCAGTGCGCGGCGAACGCCTTGGGGTCGGTCTGCGAGTGGCCGCTCTTCTCGAGCAGGTACAGCGCCACGTCGAAGCCGATTCCGCCCGCACCGATGATCACCACGTTCTGGCCGACCTTCACGCGCCCCTGCAGCACATCGACATAGCCGGCGACTTTGGGATGATCGATGCCCGCAATGGCGGGACGGCGCGGATCGATTCCGGTGGCAAGGATGACCTCGTCGAAGCCGGCAAGATCCGCGTCGCGAGCCGGCTTGCCGAGTTTCACTGTGACGCCCGCGCGCCTCATGCGCTCGGCATAGTACGCGATGCTTTCGGCGAACTCCTGTTTGCCCGGAATGCGCTTGGCGAGGTTGAACTGGCCGCCGAGCTCATCGGCCTGGTCGAACAGCGTCACCGCGTGCCCGCGCTCGGCCGCGATCGACGCGCACGACAGGCCCGCCGGTCCTCCGCCGACCACGGCGACGTTTTTCTTCACGGTGACCGGCAGGAACGCGAGCTGGGTCTCGCGCCCGGCGCGCGGATTTACCAGGCACGAGGCGAACTGGCCGGCGAAGAGGTGGTCCAGACATGCCTGGTTGCATGCGATGCAGATGTTGATTCCGGCGCGGTCGCCCGCCCTGGCCTTGTTGGCGAACTCGGCATCCGCAAGCATGCTGCGCGCGAGGGACACCATGTCGGCGTCGCCGCGCGCGATGATCGCCTCGCCGATTTCGGGCGCGTTGATGCGGTTCGACGCGATCAGCGGCAGCTTCACCGCTTCGCGAAGGCGCCGGGTCACCCATGCGAATCCGCCGCGCGGCACCGCCTGCGCGATCGTCGGGATGCGCGCCTCGTGCCAGCCGATCCCGGTGTTGAGGATATCGGCGCCGGCGGCTTCGATTGCGCGCGCCATCGTGAGGATCTCCTGTGTCGTTTGTCCGCCTTCAACCAGTTCGAGCGCCGAGAGGCGATAGATGATGATGAAGTCGCGTCCGACGGCGGCGCGCGTGCGGCGCACGACCTCGATGCCAAAGCGCATGCGGTTCTCGAAGCTGCCGCCCCAGTCGTCCTGCCGCTGGTTGGTGCGCAGCGCGAGGAACTGGGTGATCAGGTAGCCTTCCGAGCCCATGATTTCCACCCCGTCATAGCCCGCTTCGCGGCTGAGCACGGCCGAGCGCGCGAAAGCCTCGATGGTGGAATCGATCTCGGCCGCGGTCATTTCACGCGGCGAGTTCGGGTTGATGGGCGAGCGGATCGGCGAGGGCGCAACGATGCGCGGATGCTTGCCGTAGCGGCCCGCGTGCAGGATCTGCAGGCAGATGCGGCCGCCGGCCTCGTGCACCGAGCGCGGGATCGGCTTGTGGCGATCGCGGTCCGCCGCGCTCCCCATTGCCGCGGCGTGCGCGCTGAGATTGCCGGCATCGTCGGGCGAGAAGCCTCCGGTCACGATCAGCGCGGCGCCGCCGATGGCGCGCTCTTTGTAGAACGCGGCCAGGCGCTCGATGCCGTCCGGAAGTTGCTCGAGCCCCGTATGCATCGAGCCCATCAAGATGCGGTTGGGCAGGCTTACGAAGCCCAGGTCGAGCGGCTGGAAAAGGTGGGGGTACGCTTGCATCGGGACTCCGGCAGGGCGTGGGAACGGCGGATCGCCGCCCTCGCATTCTTCTCAGCCCGGAGTTTACTGACTATAGGGAAGAGCCGCTCGTGCACGTCGGCGGGCAGCGCTGCAAGCAGCTGGTTTCGCGTCGGATTGTGCGGGCTGGGGATGGCCGAAATTGGCGTTCGAGTGTGTCCGGCCATGCGTTCTATATCAACCATCAGGGCGCAATTCCCTATGTTCGGTACCCCGCATATGGGTATAAACTGACGTGTTGAAACATCGCGATTCCCTCTTCGATGCGAGGCGCGTATGCCGACCAGAACTTCCGCAATCCCACCATCGCCGCCGACCCAAAACCGCCTGCTCGCGGCGCTGCCTGAGGCCGATTACCAGCGGCTGCTGCCGCACCTGGAGTCCGTGGCGCTGCCGCTTGGCTGGGCCGTGTATGAATCGGGCGGCCGCATGGATCATGTGTATTTCCCGACCGATGGAATCGTTTCGCTGCTCTACGTGATGGAAAGCGGCGAATCGGCCGAAATCGCGGTCACCGGCCCCGAGGGCCTGGTCGGCATCTCGCTCTTCATGGGCGGGGAGAGCACCACGAGCCGCGCGGTCGTGCAGAGCGAGGGCCACGCCTACCGGTTGCCGGCGCGGTTCCTGCGGGCCGAATTCGAGCGCGGCGGGCAATTGCAGCACCTGCTCCTGCGTTTTACCCAGGCGCTGATCACGCAGATGTCCCAGACCGCCGTGTGCAACCGGCATCACGCAGTGGAGCAGCAGTTGTGCCGCTGGCTGCTTCTGAGCCTCGATCGCTTGCCGGCCAACGAGCTTCACATGACCCAGGAGTTGATTGCCAACATGCTCGGGGTGCGCCGCGAAGGCGTCACGGAGGCCGCCGGAAAGCTGCAGGACGCGGGGCTCATCCACTACCGGCGCGGCCATATCACGGTGCTCGACCGGCCGGGAGTGGAAAAGCGCGTGTGCGAATGCTATGCCGTGGTCAAGCGGGAAGCCGACCGCCTGCTGATGCACTAAGGCACGCCGCGCTTGCCGCGCATCGGACCCCGAAGGATTGAGCATCGATGTTCGACAGCGAACAGACCACGAACCGGGCGAGGCGCACGATGCATTGCCATGGCCGCCCTGCAGAACTTTCTCCTTCGTTCACTTCCACGCAAGGACTACCTTAACCTCGCTCGTGGATTGACGCCCGTTACCCTGGTTTTTGGCGACGTGCTGTACGAGCCGGACAGGGCGATTCGGGAGGTCTACTTTCCCAGCGCATGCCTGGTGTCCCTCCTGACGATAGCCGAGGGCCACCGCGCGCTGGAAGTCGGGATGGTCGGTCCGGAAGGCATGATTGGCGTGCCGCTGGCCCTGGGCGTCGCCGAGTCGCCGGTGCGCGCGCTTGTGCAGGGGGGCGGACCGGCCCTGCGCATGAGCAAGGCCCGGTTCCTGGCCGCGTTGCGTGCCATCCCGTCCCTGCAGCCGGCAGTGTTCGCCTATATTTACGCCCTGATGGGGCAGATTGCCCAGACCGCGGCGTGCAACCGTTTTCACGTCGTCGAGGCGCGCCTCGCCCGCTGGCTGCTGATGACCCGCGATCGAATGTCCGCCGGCGAATTCCGCATGACGCACGAGTTTCTCTCCCACATGCTCGGCGTGCGCAGGGAGGGCGTGAGCGATGCGGCGGCGGGCTTCCAGCAGCAGCACCTGATCGAATACAGCCGCGGCAAGATCCGGATCCTGGACCATCGCGGCCTCGAAGCGGCTGCCTGTGCATGCTACAGGCACTCCGGCAAGCAACCCGGCCACATCCCGCGCTGGCGGCCTGGCGGGAATCAGGCGGCCGTCCCGCCGACGACGTGCAAAGTTTCCACGCGGGGCAGGTCCGACATCAGGCGATCGAATTCGACTTTGACCACGCCGTAGCATTCGCAGGCGCTGTTCTCTAGCCCGTCGCGCTTCAGCACCGAAATATGGCCGCGACGATAGCCGATGATGCCCTCGTCGCGCAATCTTCCCGCGGCCTCGGTAATGCCTTCGCGCCGCACGCCCAGCATGCTGGCGACCAGTTCCTGGGTCATGGTGAGCTCGCCGGAGGGCACCCGGTCCAGGGTAACGAGTAGCCACCGGCACAGCTGCTGCTCGACCGAATGGTGCCGGTTGCACACCGCGGTCTGCGTCATCTGCGTTATCAGGGCCTGGGTATAGCGCAACAGCAGCCGGAGCGTCGCGCCGGCGCGGTCGAATTCCTCCTTGAGCCGGCGCCGCTCGATGCGATAGCCATGGCCCGCCGTCTGGACAACGGCGGAGCTTGGCGTGGTGTTGCCGCCCATGAAAAGGGAAATACCCACCACGCCTTCATTGCCCACGCCCGCAATCTCCGCCGAGGCGCCGGACTCGATGACATAGTGCAGCGACACGATGGAGGTGGTGGGGAAATAAGCATGCTGAAGTTGACCGCCCGGCTCATACAGGATTTCGCCCAGGCGCATGGGGACCAGTTCCAGGTGCGGCGCGAGCCGGTCGAATTCGGCCTTGGGCAGCGCGGCAAGCAGGTGGTTCTGGTTCGGGCTATGGATGGGGAGCGCGGCGGGTCGCATGGGGTGGCTTTCTAATGCCTGGTGCCGGTTTCGACGCCGATACCGCGGTAGCCGAGAAAGCGGGCGGACTGGTTGAACATCGGCTCGCCGCTGACCTGGTAGAACTTTTGCGAACCGTCGAGGGCGACCCGGCTGACGCGGAAGTCCAGGAAAGGCTGGCGCGCTTCGATGGCCGCCAGCAGGGCCGTACGCTCGGTTTCGTTCCAGCCCTGCGCCACGTCGCCGCCGGCGCCGGCCAGGTCGGACACGCGCAACCCGAGCATCTCGAGGACCGGGCCGGACACCTTGGTGAACACGCCGTTTTCGTCCTGCTCCCAGTACCAGTCGGAGGCGAGCTCGGTGAGGCTGCGGTAGCGGGCTTCGCTCTCGCGCAGTTCGGCGGTGCGTTCCAGCACCGTCGCCTCGAGCACTTTGCTGTAGTTTTCCAGCTTCTTGTACAACAGGCGCACTTCCAGCATGTTGTGGACGCGGGTTTTGAGCTCCACCACGTCGAACGGCTTGGAAACGAAATCCTTTGCGCCGGCCTGCAGCGCGCGCAGCTTGTGGCCCGGCTGGGCGGTGATCACCACCACCGGCAGGTAGACGTCCGTGTCATTGGTTTTGAGGGCTTCGATGACCTGGAACCCGTCCATGACCGGCATCTGCAGGTCGAGCAGGATCAGGTCGTAGCGGTTCTTGCGATGCAGCGCGCAGACCTCCTCCGGATTCATCGTCGAGGACACGCCCGTGTAGCCGGCCTCGCGAAGCACCTGCTCGAGCAGGCTGACGTTGGATTCCTGATCGTCGACGATCAGGATGGCGGCGGCGAGGATGCCTGCTTCATCGATGTTCATGAAACGTCCTTTTTCGTCGAGGGATCGGCTTTCGCCAAGGGACCGGCGTTGGATTGTGCCACCGTGAGGGCCGAGTCGAGCGCATCCATGAACTGGCTGACCTTGATCGGTTTGGTGAGGTAATCGAGGAACCCGGCTTCGAGCCCCCGTTTGATGTCGCGCGGCACGGCGTTCGCGCTGAGCGCGATGATCGGAATATGTGACGTCGATGGATCCGCGCGCAGGATTTTCATGGCTTCGATGCCGTTGATGCCGGGCAGGTTGATATCCATGAGGATTACCTCGGGCTGGTAGGCGCGCGCGAACTCGATCCCCAGGTTGCCATCGGGCGCGGAAAGCAGGCGCAGGTCGGAGCGGCGGGCGATGAGCTGTTCGACCAGCTCGAGATTGGCCGGGTTGTCTTCCACATAAAGGAGCGTGCGCTGCGGCGTGCCCGGCGGCACTTCGGTTTCGGGTGTCTCGCCATCCGAGGCTTCGACCGAAGTCACGCGCGGCGCGCTCGTCAGGTCGAGCTCGAACCAGAAAGAGGTTCCCTCGCCCACAATGCTGTCTGCGCCTATCACGCCATTCATGAGCTCGACCAGGCGCTTGGTGACCACCAGGCCGATGCCCGTGCCTTCCTCCACGCTGGATTCCTTGCCCAGGCGGTTGAAAGGCTGGAAAAGCTGCGCGAGCTGCTCCGGCGACAGGCCGGCCCCGCTGTCCTGCACGGTGATGCGGATCTTTTTGGGCCGGGTGAAGGAGTACCCTACGACAACCGTGCCACCCGGCCGGTTGTATTTGATCGCGTTGAACAGGAGGTTGATCAGGACCTGCTTGACCCGGGTGCGGTCCGCCTGGACGAAGCACGGGGCGTCGAAGCGCGGAAAAGTCATGCCGATGCCGCGCTTTTGCGCCTGTGGCTCGATCATGGCGCGGCACTCGAGCATCACCTCGACCAACGACACCGGTTCGCGCGAGAGGATGACCTTGCCCGACTCGATCAGCGCGAGATCGAGGATCTCGTTGATCAGTTCCAGCAGATACCAGCCCGCCTTGAGGATCTGGTCGAGATTGCGCTTTTGCGAGGGCGTCGGCGCCGGGATGCTGGTTTCCATGAGCTGGGCGAAACCAAGCACGGCATTCAGGGGCGTGCGCAATTCGTGGCTCATGCCGGAAAGGAAATCGGACTTGGCGCGGTTGGCCTTTTCCGCAGCCGTCACGGCTTCGTTGAGCTCCAGTTCGACGCGCTTTCTCACCGAATTATCGGTGCCGATCAGCAGGTATCCGATGATGTCGCCGTAATCGTCGCGCAGCGCGGTGATCGAAACGATTGCCGGGAAGCGGCTGCCGTCCTTGCAGATATAGGTCAGCTCGTAGATGTCCTCGATGCCGCGCGAGGCCTTGAAGGCGAGCGCTTCGAAGCCCGGCGCAATGGCGGTCGAGAGTTCGCGGCTCAGGGTTTCGGCGCGCGCCCTGACCTCCTCGGGATCGTGGATATCGCTCGGGTTGATCTTGTTGACGACTTCGGCGGCGGTGTAACCGAGCACCCGCTCGGCGCCGACGTTGAAGAGCTGGATGATGCCTTTTTCGTCGGTGGCGATGATCGAGAAGTTGGCGCTGGTCAGGATCGCGTTCTGGAGCGCGCCGGCCTTGAGCAAAGCCGCATGCTGGCGGGTCAGATCGGTGGCGTCGGTTTTGCCTGGATCAGCGGCCAGGAGCGTTGTTGCGTGTTCGGACATTGCGGTTTCTAGACGACCGTTTGACGGACAGTTGGGGATGCTGGCGGTTTGCCCGCGGAGGGTCTGTTCGTCACCGAACATAGGCCGCATAAGGCGGCAAAAGGTGGGCAATCGATTGTTTCCAGAGGGTTCGCCAGCGAACAGACCCGAGCCTTCGCACCCTCTAATCTCGGTTCAGGCAGTCAGCTTTACAACCAGAGGAACTGAAAATGAAAACCACGAAAAGCATTGCGGTCGGCACGGTAGTCCTTGCGTTCCTGCTCGGTCTTGGCGGTTGCGCGGGCATGACCGGCCAGCAGAAAGACACGGCGATCGGCGCAGGCGTAGGCGCGATCGGCGGGGCCATCATCACGGGGGGCAGCCCGCTCGGAACGGCAGCCGGCGCCGCGGTCGGAGGTGTCATCGGCCACGAAGTCGGCAAGCGCTAGACCGCGAGCCGCGCAAGCGCCGGCCTCTCGGGGCCGGCGTTTTTATTCGAGTCGGCGCGAGGCTCGCCTGGCAAGTTTTGCCTCGAGTTGCAGCAGGGCCGACTTGCGCTTGATGCCCCAGGCATACCCGCCCAGGCCACCGTCGGTCCTTAGCGCGCGGTGGCAGGGGATGACCAGCGCCACCGGGTTCGCCCCGCACGCGCTTCCAACGGCGCGCACCGCTTTCGGCGCGCCGATCGCTGCCGCGATCTGCTTGTAAGTGCGCGTTTCGCCGCGGGGGATCCGGCGCAGCTCAGCCCACACGCGCTGCTGAAACACGGTACCGCGAATGTCCAGCGGAAGCCTGGTGAGCGTCGCATCGCCCGCCAGAAAGTCCTCGACGCGTTCTTTCGCGTCCTTCATGGCGCGGTGGTCCTCCGTGAGTTCGGCTTCGCTGAATTCGGCCGCGAGCATTCTGGCCAGCGCTTCGGGCCGGTCGCCCAGTTTCACCGAACACAAGCCCTGCCCGGTCGACGCAAGCAGGATGCAGCCCAGCGGTGAGGGAAAAGTGGTGTAGGTGATCGCCAGCCCCTTGCCCTTGGCGCGGTAAGCCCTCGCCGCCATGCCGAGGCCCGCGGCCGCCTTTTCGTAGAAGCGCGAGAGTGAGCCGTATCCGGCGCCGAAAACGGCGTCCGTGACACGGCTGCCGCCGGCAAGCGCCCGTTTGGTGTCTTCCAGGCGCAAGGCCTGCTGGTAGTCCCTGGGTGAGAGGCCCAGCGTTCGCTTGAACCTGCGCTGCAAGTGGAACGGGCTCGCACCCACGGCGCGCCCGAGCTCCTCGAGCGTGGTGCGCTCCCCGCGCCGCGCATCCAGGTAAGCGCGCGCCCGGTCGATGAGTGAAATAGTGGTGTCCATGGCCTCAGAGTAGCGAAAGCGCGAGGCCAAATCCATCCGCTTCTTGCGCATTTCCCGCTATGCTTCCCGGCGATGCAAACGGGACTTGAAACCGGCGGCGGCATGCGGTGCGGGGCGATCGACGTGATGCGCATCAAGGAGACGCTGGGCGCCGCATTTCCGCCGGCCTACCTGCTGCCGGACCTGCCGCCCGAGGCGATCGAACGCCACCTGGGCTGGCTCGCGCCGAACCACTACGACCCGGCGAAGAAGAAATTCGTCATGGGCACGCATTCGTGGCTCCTGCGCACGAAGCACCACGCGATCCTCGTCGATACGTGCATCGGCAACCACAAGCAGCGGCCGAACTCGCCCGGCTTTCACAACCTCGCGCAGCCCTATCTCGAGCGCCTGGCCCAGGCCGGATTCAGGCCTGAAGACATCGACTTCGTCCTGTGCACGCACCTGCACGTCGATCACATCGGCTGGAACACGCAACTGCGCGATGGGCGCTGGGTGCCGACCTTTCCGAATGCCCGGGTGATCTGCTCCAAAGCGGAGCTGGCTTCGGCGGAGCGCAAAGCCAACGAAAATGCAGCGGGCGACGACCAGCGCGCCCAATGGCAGGACAGCATCCTGCCGGTGCTGGAAGCCGGACTGCTGCAAGCAGTGGAGGGGATGCACGCGCTGGAAGAGGGCGTCACGATCGAACCGGCGCCGGGGCATACGCCGGGGCACGTCGTATTGCGGGCGGAGTCCAGCGGGGAGCGGATGCTTTTCGCGGGCGACCTTTGCCATCATCCGCTGCAGGTCTACTACCCGGACGCGAACAGCCGGTTCTGCGAAGACGCGGCCGGGGCGAGGGCCACGCGCCGCAGGATTCTTGCCTACTGCGCGGAGTCCGGCGCGCTGTTCGCGCCGGCCCACTGGGGACCACCGCACGCCGGGCGCATCGAATCAAATGCTGCCATTTTTGGCATAAAGTGGGCGTAGATACTGGGGCACAGGGCAAATTACTGCCATGCGATACGTCAAACCCGCCATGATCGGCTCTATCTGCGGACGAGTCGCCGGGCCGGTCGTCTAATCGAGACATGACGACCACCCCGGAGCTTTCCGCGCTGCAAGACGTATGCTCCCGCCTGGATGGCGCGGGCATCGCCTACATGCTGACCGGTTCGCTGGCGATGAGTTATTACGCACGGCCGCGCATGACCCGGGATGTCGATCTTGTCGTTGCACTGGATTCCGGTGCGGTGGAACGCCTGACCGGGGCGCTCGGCGCCGACTACCACGCCGACGCAGACGCAATTGGAGAGGCCATGCGCGAAGCACGGCCCTGGAACATCCTGCACATGCCGTCGCTGGTCAAGATCGATTTGATTCCGCGCAAGGACACTGACTACCGGCGTGCGGAATTCGAACGCCGCCGCAAGGTTGAGCTTGCCGGCATTTCGTTGTGGATCGTGAGCATCGAGGACTTGATTCTTTCCAAACTGGAATGGTCGCGCAATTCCCATTCGGAGCAGCAGCGCCGGGACGTGCGCTTGCTGCTGGCCGCTCCACTGGATCGCGCTTATCTGAATGAATGGGCCGTGCATCTGGATCTGGTCGAGTCCCTGAGGGAGGCGGTACATGAATGACACCAGTCCGGCAATCGAAGCCCTGCTCACCGAGCGTTTCGCGGCGATGACGGGTCCTGAGCGCGTGATTATGGCGCTGCAGATGTTCGAGACCGCGCAAAAGGTCGTGCTCTCGTCGCTCGACCCGAACCTGAGTGAAGCGGAGCGGCGGCGCGAACTGGTGCGGCGTTTTTATGGCGATGAATTGGCGCGGAAGGCGTTTCCCGCGCCGATCACCCCGCCATCGTCAAACCGCCCGAAACGCTGATGACTTGTCCGGTGATGTAGCCCGCTTCGTCCGAGGCGAGGAAGGCGACGATCCCCGGCACGTCCTCCGGCTGGCCGACGCGCTTGAGCGGGATCGCGCGCACCAGTGCGTCCAGCACTTTCTGCCCCGCCTCGCCTTCGCCGGCGAAGCCGCGCAGGATCGGCGTGTCCGTCGGGCCGGGGCACACCACGTTTACTGTGACACCTTTTCTCGCCAACTCGCGCGCGAGCGTTTTCGAGAAGGAAAGGATCCCGCCCTTGCATGCCGAATAGACCGACTCCCCCGACGAGCCGACGCGCGCGGCATCCGACGAGATGTTCACCACCCGGCCCCAGCCGCGCCCGGCCATCTGCGGCACGACGACGTGGTGCATGTTGAGCGGCCCGCGCAGGTTGATCGCGATGAGCTGTTCCCAGTCGGCCGGGTCCATGTCGATGAAATTCTGGAAGCGGTCCCAGCCGGCATTGTTCACGAGGACATCGATCTGGCCTGCCGACTCGACCGCGGATTTGGCTGCCGCGTAGTCGCTGATGTCGAAGGCGAGGGCGCGGCCGCCGGTCTCGGCGGCGACGCGCTGCGCGGCCTCCGCATTGCGGTCGGCAACCACGACCTTCGCGCCCGCTTCGGCGAAACGCCGGCAGATCGCCGCGCCGATCGCGCCGCCACCGCCGGTGACAAGAACAACTTTGCTCTCTAAACCTTTCACGGCGCTTCCCTATAAAGTGACTGGGGGTCCGAGGGGGCGCTTGTTGCCCCCTTCCTACGTCCTCTTGTCGATTACTCGCTTCGCTTTGCCAATAGACCGTTCGATGCTGCTGATCGGCACGATTCTTACGTCGGCCGTGACGCCCACGTAAGACTTGATGTTGTGCGAGAGGCGAGCCGCGGAGCCCAGGTCCTTCGAGCCGGGTTGGAGCTCTACGAGCACCGACAGATGGTCCATCGGGCCGTCCTTGGTCAGCTCCATTACGTAGTGCGGGGACAACTCCGGCTGCTTGAGGATCAACTCCTCGACCTGCGTGGGGAAAACGTTCACCCCGCGAATGATCATCATGTCATCCGACCTGCCGGTGATCTTCTCCATGCGGCGCATGGTGCGCGCGGTGCCGGGCAGCAGACGGGTGAGATCGCGCGTCCGGTAGCGGATGACGGGAAGCGCCTCCTTGGTCAGCGACGTGAACACCAGCTCGCCCTGCTCGCCATCGGGCAGCACGCGCCCGGTGGCCGGATCGACGACTTCGGGATAGAAATGGTCTTCCCAGATCGTGAGGCCATCCTTGGTCTCGATGCACTCCTGCGAGACCCCGGGTCCCATGACTTCGGAGAGGCCGTAAATATCGATCGCATCCAGCGAAAGCCGCTGCTCGATCTGCTTTCTCATCTCGTTTGTCCACGGCTCGGCACCGAAGATGCCGATGCGAAGGCTGCACTGCTTCGGGTCGAGGCCCTGCTTTTCCATCTCGTCGGCGATCGCCAGCATGTAAGAGGGCGTCACCATGATGATCTCAGGCTTGAAGTCGGTGATCAGCTGCACCTGCCGCTCGGTCATGCCGCCGGAGGCCGGAATCGTGACCAGGCCCAGCCGCTCCGCGCCGTAGTGCGCGCCCAATCCACCGGTAAAAAGGC
This sequence comes from Pseudomonadota bacterium, assembly GCA_031380765.1. Lineage (GTDB taxonomy): Bacteria > Pseudomonadota > Gammaproteobacteria > Burkholderiales > SG8-39 > SZAS-79. The sequence continues at coordinate 15,794 of JANMXB010000528.1, forward strand.
CGTAGCCATAGGCGATGTGCACCTTGTCGCCGGGCCGGGCGCCCGCGGCGCGGATCGAGCGCGCCATGCAATTGGTCCAGGTGTCGATGTCCTTCGCCGTGTAACCGACCACCGTGGGCTTGCCGGTGGTGCCGGAGGACGCATGAATGCGCACCACCCGGTCCATCGGAACGGCAAACATCCCGAAAGGATAGGTCTCGCGCAGGTCGGACTTGGCGGTAAACGGGAATCCGGCCAGGTCATCGAGCGACTTGACGTCTTCCGGATGGGCGCCCGCCGCATCGAACTTTTTCCGGTAGTGCTCGACGTTGTCGTAGGCATGCCTGAGCG
>JANMXB010000532.1:0-15281 GCA_031380765.1 Pseudomonadota bacterium
GCGAGCTCGCTCGCGTGCGGCGCGGCGGCACGGTGCTCAGCCTGGCCATGTACTACCTCGATCACTTCAAGAAACTCAACGACCTGTATGGACATCCGGCGGGCGACGAGGTGTTGCGCAGCATCGCGGCGACCATGCAGGCGAGCATCCGCCAGCCCGACATCCTCGGGCGTTACGGCGGCGAAGAGTTCGCCCTGCTGATGCCCGATACCGATGCGGACATGGCCATGCGCGTTGCCGGGCGCATCCGCGTCGCCGTACAGATGCATGGGGTCGAATGGAATGGCCGGCCCCTGTCGATCACGCTTTCCGGAGGCATCGCGGCGTTCGGTGTCAACGGGGTTACGTCCGATGCCCTTATCGCGGCTGCCGACGCGGCGCTCTACGAGGCGAAGCGCGCGGGACGCAACCGCATCCTGGCGGCCCCGGCCGGCCGGTCCGCCGCCCCGGCGCAGATCAGCGGTATTCACGCCACACCGTGAGGATCCATTCGCAATCCGCGGTAAGTACATCGATGCGCCGCGCCCAATCCGTGCGCACCGCGGACTGCCAGGCGGGATGCTGCGGAACGTCGACGCTTGCCAGATCGTAGAGCGCTACATAGCGCGGCGAGCCCGCGCTGGCGCGAAAGCGGCGCGCGCCCAGCACGCCCGGCACCTGCAGCAGGAGCGGCACGTGCTCGATGTCGTACCAGCGATTGAACTCCTCTTCGTGCGCGGCCGGCACGTCGCCACACGCAAGGAACAGCGCATTCGAGCCCTCGTCGGGCGACTGGTTGCCCGGCAGGATCTGCTCGCAGGCCCAGCGGCGAAACACGGTGGTCCTGCCCAGGCAGCGCTTGCTCCAGGGGGTGAAGCGGTCCCCGACGTGCGCCAGGTATTCGGGGGTTTCGAGGACGCCCGGAGCATTCAGCTCGTAAGTCGCGAGGTACTTGCCTTCGCCCGGCTTGCAGTCGCGAACCCAGCGGCGCGCGGACAGGAAACCGGGGATCGCGAGCCTTTCGGCCATGTGCTCGGTGTCGTACCAGGCGTTGAATTCTTCCTCCATGGCCGGCGGCGACTCGGTCATCGTCAGAAGCAAACCCATGTTTGAATTCATGCGACCTCCACAAGCAGATTTCCGAGTTCGTCCAGCTTCACGCGGTTGCCGGGCTCGATGACCGTCGTACAGTCGAGTTGTTCGATGATTGCCGGGCCTTCGAAGCGCGCGTCGGCGGGGAGTCTTTCGCGCTGATAGACGGGCGTGGCGCGAAATCCGCCGTCGAACCAGACCTGGCGCGCGCCGTTCTGCGCACCCGCCAGGTTCTTGGCGCGTTCCGAGCGCCCCAGCACCGCGAGGTCGAACCTCTTGCGCAGGCCGATCACGGCGGTGTGCAGGTTCACCAGCACGGCGCGGATCTCGGGGAGCTCGACGCCGAAGCGCTCGTGATAAGCCGCGTCGAAACGCTTCTGCAGTTCAGCGCGCGAGATCTCGGTGCCGGGCAGCGCCACCGTGAGGATGTGGCTCTGTCCCTGGAACTGCATGTCCGCGAAGTGCAGCAGCTTCACGCCTTCGATCGCGACGCCTTCGCGGGCAAGCGTTCCGCGGCCTTCCGCGATCTGCTCTTCGAGCGTCGTTTTCACAAGGGCCTCGTCAAGCGTTGGGATCGGCTTGTTGACCGTGTTCACGTAATCGTGCCGCAGGTCGGCCGCCGCGCAGCCCAGCGCATTGGTGATGCCGGGCCGCATGGGGATCAGCAAGCGGGGAATCCCCAGTTCCTTGGCGAGCGCCGCGGCATGCAGCGGCCCGGCGCCACCGAACGCAAACAGCGCGAAGTCGCGCGGGTCATGCCCTTTGGCGAGGGACACCATGCGGATCGCACCGGCCATCCTGTCGTTCGCAATCCGCAGGATCGCCGCCGCGGTGCCCACCGCATCGAGGCCGAGTGCGTTTCCGATGCACGATTCGAAGATCCCTTTCACGTGCTCGAGGCTCACCGGGTTGTCCACGCCGAGCAACTTTGCGGGATTCAGCCGCCCGAGCAGCAGGTTGGCGTCGGTGATCGTCGGTTCGGTGCCGCCGCGTCCATAGCAGATCGGGCCGGGCAGGGCGCCCGCGCTCTTCGGCCCGACCTGGAGCATGCCTGCGTCCGACACGAAGGCGATCGACCCGCCGCCCGCGCCGATCGTGTGCACGTCGACCATGGGGACGTGGATCGGCATCGCGTATTCGATCTCGAGTTCGGCCGACACCGTTGGCACGCCGTCCTTGATGAGGCCCACGTCGGTCGACGTGCCGCCCATGTCATAGGTGATGACGTTTGCGACGCCCGAAGCCGTCGCGGAGTAAGCGGCCGCGATGATTCCCGAGGCCGGTCCGGACATGACGGTATTGACCGCGGTTTCGGCGACCAGCGCGGCGGCGACGGTGCCGCCGTTGCCCTGCATCACCAGCAGGTCGCGTCCGAAGCCGCGCGTCCTGAGCTCATCCATGAGGCGCCCGATATAGCGGTCGAGGATCGGTTGCACCGAAGCATTGACCGCCGCGGTCACCCCGCGCTCGTATTCGCGATATTCCGACAGGATCAGGTGGCCGGCGGTCACATAGCGGTTCGGCCAGACCTCCCTTGCGATGGCCAATGCGCGCGCTTCATGCGCGTGATTGATGTAGCTGTGCAGAAAGTGGATGACCAGGGCTTCGCAGCCCGCATCCTTCAGCTCGCGCACAGTGCGCCGAACGGCATCCTCGTCCAGGGGCGTCAGCACGTTGCCGTCCGCGTCGACGCGCTCCGTGACTTCCAGCCGCAGCTCGCGCGGCACGAGCGGCTCGAACCAGCCCGTGAGGCCATAGGAATTCGGGCGCGTGCGGCGTCCCAGCTCGAGCACGTCGCGGAAACCTTTGGTGGTGATGAGGCCGGTTTTGGCGAGTTTGCGCTCGAGCAGCGCGTTCGTCGTGGTGGTCGTGCCGTGGACGATCAGGGCCAGCTGCGCCAAATCGAGGCCGGCGGATTCGATTGCGGCGAGCACGCCGAACGCCTGGTTCTGCGGCGTGGTCGGCACCTTGGCCAGGCGCACCGCGCCGCTGGCCGTGTCGATCGCGATGAGGTCGGTGAACGTGCCGCCCACGTCGATGCCTGCGATCCAGCCCGGTTTGGTGTCAGTGCTCATACAGAGAGGTATTGCTCCCGCACGGCGTCGTTGGCGGCCAGCTCGGCCATCGTTCCGCTGTAACGGATCTGGCCGGTCTCGATGATATAGGCGCGGTCGGCCACGAGCCCGGCGAAATGCAGATTCTGCTCCGACAGCAGCACCGACAGGCCCTCGCGCTTGAGGTTGCGGATCGTGTCGGCCATCTGCTCGACGATCAGCGGCGCGAGCCCCTCTGAGGGCTCATCGAGCAGCACGGTCGAGGGGTTGCCCATCAGCGTGCGGGCAATCGTCAGCATCTGTTGCTCGCCGCCCGACATGCGGCCGCCGCGGCGCTCCTTCATGCGGCCCAGGTTGGGGAACAGCTCGAACAGCCGTTCGGGCGTCCACTGCGCGGCGCCGTCGCGCGCATCCTGTCGTCCGACTTCGAGGTTTTCCATCACACTGAGGTCGGCGAAGATGCGCCGGTCCTCGGGCACGTAGCCAAGGCCGAGTCGCGCGACCTGAAAAGGCTGCAGGCGGTCGATGCGCTGCCCGTGGAAGCGCACCTCGCCCGAGAGCGGACGCACCAGGCCGATCAGCGACTTGAGCGTGGTCGACTTGCCCGCGCCGTTGCGTCCCAGCAGCACGACCACTTCGCCCGGACCCGTGTTCAGCGCGACGTCGAACAGGATCTGCGCCTGGCCGTAGGCCGCGTTGAGCCCGGCGACTTCAAGCATGGACTTCCCCGTACGTGCTGCCGGTGCCGAGATAGACTTCGCGCACTTTGGGATGCGCGCGCACTGCGTCGGGCTTGCCTTCGGCGATCAGCTCGCCGCCGGCGAGGACGATGATGCGATGGGCGTGCGCGAACACAACGTCCATGTCGTGCTCGGTAAACAGCACTGCGATTCCCGAGTCGCGCGCGAGGCCGGCCGCGAGTTGCATGAGCGCATTGCGCTCGCGCGGCGCCATGCCGGCAGTCGGCTCGTCCATGAGCAGGAGGCGGGGCTGGTTGGCCAGCGCCACGGCGAGCTCCACACGCTTGAGGTCCCCGTAGGCCAGCACCGCGCAGCTGCGCTCCGACTGCTCGGCCATGCCTACGCGGGCAAGCAGCGCATCAGCTTTGGCCACATAGGCGCGCGTAGCGATCGACGCGAGCGAGCCCAGCCGCCCATGATGGGAGAGCAGCGCCATCTGCACATTCTCGCGCACGGTCATCGAGCAGAACGTCGCGGTGATCTGGAAAGTGCGCCCCACGCCCAGCCGCCAGATCTGGCGCGGCTGCATGCCCGCAAGGCTGCGACCTTCGAACTCGACCGTCCCGCTGTCGGGCGCAATCTGGCCGTTGAGCATATTGAAGCAGGTGGTCTTGCCCGCGCCGTTCGGGCCGATGAGCGCGAGCATCTCGCCGGCTTCCACGCTGAACGAAACGCCGGCCACGGCCTGCACGCCGCCGTAGGCCTTGGAGAGGTTGCGGACGCGCAGTACAGTCTTCGTGACGCTCATGCGGCGAGTTCCCGGGCGCGGCGGAAGTTGATGCGCTCGCCGATGAACCCGGCCACGCCTTGCGGAAACACCAGCACAAGCGTGAGGATGACCGCACCCAGCACTGCGCGCCAGTAGTCGATTTCGCGCGCCACCGCGTCCTGCAGCCAGGTGAAGATCGCCGCGCCCCACACCGGACCGGTGAGGTTCTGGATGCCACCGAGCAATACCATCACCAGGCCATCGACCGAACGCGGCACGGCCATCGATTCCGGCGAGATCGAGCCTTTCGAGAACGCGGAGAGCGAGCCCGCGACGCCCGCGGCAAGACCTGCGATGACAAAGGCGGCCCATTGCCGCGTGCGCACGTCGATGCCGATCGCGTCGGCGCGCAGCGGCGAATCGCGCCCGGCGCGCAACGCGTACCCGAAAGGCGCATAGAGGATGCGCCAAAGCACGAAGATGCCGGTCACGCAGCCCGAGAGTGTGAGGTAGTAGTAAGCCGTCTTGGACGCGAGCCACGGCGCCGGCCAGATGCCGATGAGGCCGTTCGAGCCGCCGGTGAGCGCATCCCACTGGAACACCACCGACCACGCGATCTGCGCAAAAGCGAGCGTGAGCATCGCGAGATAGACACCGGACAGGCGCACGCAGAACCAGCCGAACACGAGCGCGCCTATGCCCGCGAGCAGCGGGCCGGCCACCAACCCCACCTCCATCGATGTGCCGCCCTTGACGAGCAGGCCCGCCCCGTAAGCGCCGAGGCCGAAGTACGCGGCGTGGCCGAACGAATGCATGCCGCCGGGCCCCATGATGAAGTGCAGACTCACGGCAAAAAGCGCGAACACCATGATGTCGATGAGCAGCACCAGCGCGTAGCCCTTGAAGAACACCGGCACGAGCGCCAGTGCGACAACCAATGCCAGCATCGCGCGGGTCTCGATGGAGGAGGGCAAGACAAGCGGTGCCTCGGCCGGCGCCGCGCCGCGAGCCACCGCCTGCTGGCGCCCGAGCAGGCCCCACGGCCGGATCACGAGCACGACCGCCATCACGATGAATTCGACCACCAGGGTCAGCTTGGAGAACGAGAACACCTGGCCGAGCCACGTTACGTCGCCAATGCCGATGCAGAAAGCCTTGATCTCCGCGATCAGCAGCGCTGCGAGAAACGCACCCCCGATCGAGCCCAGGCCGCCAACGACCACCACCACGAAGGCGTCCGAAATCACCGCAAGGTCCATGAAGAGGTTGGCCGGCTCGCGCGGGATTTGCACTGCGCCCCCCAGCCCGGCAAGGAGCGAGCCGAGCGCGAACACGCCGGTGAACAGCCATTTCTGGTTCACACCCAGCGCGCCGGCCATCTCGCGATCCTCGGTCGCGGCGCGCACGAGCGTGCCCCAGCGGGTTCGGGTGAGGATCGCCCAAAGCACCGCCAGCACCAGCGGGCCGAGAAAAACGAGAAACAGGTCGTACTCCGGGAACTGGCGCCCCGCAATGCTGAGGGCGCCGTCAAGCCCGGGCGCGCGCGGTCCGAGCAGGTCTTCGGGGCCCCAAGTCCAGAGCGCGAAATCCTTGACGATGAGCACCAATGCGAAAGTCGCCAGGAGTTGCAGCAGCTCGGGGGCTGCGTAGATGCGTCGCAGCAGGAAGATTTCCACCAGCGCGCCGAACACAGCAACGACGATGCCGGCCAGCAGCACGCCGCCCCAGAAGCCAAGCGGACCGCGCCCGAAATGCTCCACGAGGCTGTAGGCGATATAGGTGCCCAGCATGTAGAGCGAGCCATGCGCGAAATTGACGATGCGCGTCACGCCGAAGATCAGCGACAGCCCCGCCGCCACGAGAAACAGCGAGCTCGCGCTCGCAAGCCCGTTGAGGAATTGGATGAGTACCGAAGAAGCGGTCAATACTCAGTCTTTCCGCATTGCTCTTACTTCCTCGAAGGGCGGCAGGAAATGCGCCCCGTCCGAAAAATGCCAGTTGACCATCACGCCCTTGCCGTTCTTTTTGGCGAGCTGGCCAACGTAGGCGCCCATCGTCGACTGGCCGTCGATCGGGCGGTAGACGATCGGGCCGATCGGCGTTTCCATCTCGAGCCCTTTGAGCGCGGCGATGAGTTTTTCGGTGTCGACCGAGCCGGCCTTTTTGATCGCGTTGGCCACCGTGTACATCGTGGAGTAGCCGACAATCGATCCCAGGCGCGGATAGTCCTTGTACTTCGCCTGGTAGGCCGCGAGGAATTTCTGGTGGGCAGGCGTCTTGATCTCGTTCCACGGGTAGCCCGTCACGTACCAGCCCTCGGGCGTTTCGTCCTTGAGGGGATCGAGATACTCGGGCTCGCCCGCGAGGAGGTTGAACACCACGGTGTTCTTGAACAGGCCGCGCGTGTTGCCTTCGCGCACGAACTTCTGCAGGTCCGGGCCGAAAAGCGAAGAGAAGATCGCGTCGGGCTTGGCATCGATCAGCGCCTGCACGACCGCGCCTGCGTCGATCTTGCCCAGGGGTGGGGCCTGCTCGGTCACGATCGTCACGCCCGGTTGTTTCTGCTGCATGAGCTTCTTGAACCACAGCGTGGCCGACTGGCCGTACTCGTAGTTCGGGTAGACGATGGCCCATTTCTGCTTCTTGAGCTTGACCGCATCGGGGATCAACATCGCTGTCTGCATGTAGGTCGAGGGGCGCAGCCGGAAGGTGTATCGATTGCCGTTTTCCCAGACGATCTTGTCGGTCAGCGGCTCGGCCGCGACGAACACGATCTTGCGCTGGGCGGCGAGGTTGCTTACCGCGAGCCCGATGTTGGAAGGGAAGGTGCCCATGAGCAGGCTTACATTCTCGCGGGTGATGAGTTCCTCGGCCACGCGCACGGCGTCGCCGGTGTTGCCGTTGTCGTCGCGGGAGATGACTTTGATCTTGCGGCCCAGGACGCCGCCCGCCTTGTTGATCTCCTCGAGCGCCAGTTCCCAGCCTTTCTTGTACGGGTCGAGGAACGCGGTGAAGACCTTGTAGCTGTTGAGCTCGCCGACCCGGATCGGCTGCGCCTGGGCGGTGGCGGTGAGCAGGCACAGGCCCGCGATTGCCAGGGCGGAGTGAAGTCGTTTCATCGTGATTCTCCCTCTTGTGTTGTTGCGGTAATGTTACCCCAAGCCCGGGTCCGGTCGTCGCGCCGGGCGACGGCCTGCCGCAGCGCCGGCAGGAATATCCTCTCGTAGTCGTTGGTGCCGAACACGCTCCACGCCACCTCGCCGTCGACCACCAGGATGAAGCGCGGAACGCCCCGCGACGGCCCGAGCCGCCGGGCGAGCCATTTCAATTCGTCGGGGTAGTGTCGCTCGACGATGGGCTGGCGCAGCGTCTCGCCCTTGACCTCGTAGTAGCGCACCGCCTTGCCAACGGGCGAGGCCAGCAATTCCCCTTTTGCGCGCGCTTCCCAGTGCTGGCAGTACGGGCAATCATTCGTGCCGAGGTATACCACGGCAATATCGCCGGCCGCCGCAGCCTCGAAGCACGCAGAAGCGGCGCACAGCAGCACTGCGAGAAAGCGCTTCAGCATCTGGCGCTCGTTGTAACCGGGGCATTCAATTCAGGGGACTCAATTCAGGCGACCTCTGCACGGTACGCCATTTCCCGTTCAGTGACAGGTACGCCGCTTCGATCAGCCCTCGCGCGCGTAATTCGACGGCCACGCCGCGGCCGGCTTCCAGCGCCGCGTCGACCGCGCTCGCAGGCAATTGCCCGACCGCCACGGTCACCAGCCGGTCGCCCAGGTCGCTGTCTTCCTTCACGGCTCGCGCCGGAAGGCGGCGAATCGCCGGGTGATCGACGTTGACCGCGTTCGCGATCAGCGTGGCGGCCGCGTCCGCCGCCGCGGCGTTTTGCGCCAACACGGTGGCCGCGTCGGCGATCCCGAGCGATTGCGAGCGGCCGCGCCATCCGGAAGTCGCGATGCCGCGCACGGGATCGCCGTGGTGGATTTTCAGGCCGCCGGCGAGTCTCGCGGCGTCCGGATTCGCGACGACGCCGATGTCGAACGCCGTATCGCCCTCCAGATGCAGGGCGATGTCCCCGCCATCGTTGACGTACGCCTTGGCGAGTCTGCGACCGCGGACCAACGCGGCCATCACATCGTCGGCGACTGCGCCGGCGACCGCCGCCATCGGCGTAATGAAAACCCGCCGATGGGGCCACACTGCGGCGACCATGCGCCTCGCCACGAGCCCCCGAACCGACGGATAGGCATCGGCCACGGGTGCGCGCAGTACCTGCAGTTCATTGACGAGCGTCGGCAGGACGTCCTCGAAGCACTGCACGGCCTGGGCGTAGGCGGCTTCGACTTCATCGCTTGCGCCCCACGCTTGGACGACGCAGTCGATCGGGCCGTGCTGCAGGTGCAGCCGGCCGTCGGGAAATCGGGCATGAACGGGTTTACCCACTCGGGGACCTACCCGAAGTCGGAAGACTGCACGCGTTTCACGCCCGCCTTGGTCATGTCGGCCCAGGCCTTCGCCACCGATCCGTTGAGGTCGATGCCGCGCGAGGCATCTTCGATCACCGCCGCCTTGAAGCCGGCCTTGCGCGCGTCGAGCGCGGTCCACGCAACGCAAAAATCGGTGGCAAGGCCCGCGACGTAGACCTCCTTGATGCCGCGCGCCTTGAGGTAAGCCGCCAGTCCGGTGCTGGTCTTGCCGTCGGCCTCGGTAAACGCGGAGTAGCTGTCGGTGTCCTTGTGGAAGCCTTTGCGGATCACGAGCTGCGCCTGCGGAATGGCGAGGTCCTTGTGCACGGCGGCATCCTGGGTGCCCTGGATGCAGTGGTCGGGCCATAGCACCTGGTTGCCGTAGCGGAGTTTTGTCATCTCGAACGGCTTCTTGCCCGGATGGCTCGACGCAAACGAGGCATGGCCCACGGTGTGCCAGTCCTGCGTGACGACGACGTTCTCGAATTGCCTGGCGAGCCTGTTGATGATCGGCACGACCTGCTCGCCGCCCTTGACCGGCAGCGTGCCGCCGGTGACGAAGCAGTTCTGCACGTCAACGACGATAAGGGCGCTGTCCGGGCCCGGTTTGATCGGCGCAGCCCATACGCGAAACGCTGTGCCGCCTAACGCGAGCGTTCCGAGCGCGGCTGCGAATTTGAGGCTTTCACGACGCTTGATGTCCATCCTGTTCTCCCTTCTGCACGGTTGTGAGAATCGAGGTCAGCGCTGGCCGTCCTCGCCCTTGATGTCCTTCGCGGCGAGGCCGCCGACGCGCGCATGCACGCGAGCGCCGGTGGTCATGCCGAGGAGGTAAACGATTTCGCCGGGACGCGGCGCGTCGGCCACGCGCACTTCGATGGCGTCGAAGTGGCTGCGCACGTAGGCCGCGTCCTTGTGGTGGATCGGGATGTCGAGCGTGGTGCCCGCGGCGCCGACCTTGGTGGACGAGGGCACTATTGCTTTCGAAGAACCGAGGACTTCGCGCATCGCGTAGCCCCCTGGGACATGCCACAGAGCCCCGTGCTCGAGCTCGCCGTCGGTGCCGATGATCGAGCCCTTGCCGTAGGCCTCGACGGCCCTGGCGCCGCCGAGCGCGGCCACCAGCCGGTTCGTCAGTTCGATGCCGAGGGGCTTCAACGCCTCCATCATTGGCGTGATGTCCTCGACGTGCTTTCCCGCGTACGGATTGCTGATCACGGCCGCGATTGCGCCGCGCAGCTGGGGCTTCGCGGGCGGCGGGCCGCCGTCGTGGCGGATCTCCTCGACCTGAAGGTGGATCTTGCGGACGCTGAAGAGGCTCATTCAAGCTGAGTCCGTAGATCTTCGATGGGCGCCAGGAGCGCGGCCACCTTCGCTCCGCCTTGCCTGGCTAATCCTGGATTCTGCAGCCACATCTGGATCATGAATTCGCGCCTATCGTCGCAGCGGTTCAGGATCGCGACCATGACTTCGTGCGGGATGACAGCCTTGGCGAACCGTCGATCAGAATCAGTCATTCGGGTCTTCCCCTCGTTTGATCTTGCCAAGCGCCACAATGTCGAGCTGGTCCTTCGGGCGATTTGCCGCGCGTTTCATCTCCAGCAAATGATCGATGCTGGCAATCTTCACGGCATGGCTGAAAATCCGGCCTCGCACCGCCTGGGCGGCCAGCGCCTCGTAGGATAACTCCGGCCGGACGAGTACATCGACTACGCTGCCGCCCCACGTTCGCGTCGCTCATGCCGAGCACCAGATCGATGTCGTACGTCATGCGCAGATACCCGTGCAGTTGCACCGCCATCCCTCCGACCAGCACGAACTCGACCGACTCGTCGCTCAGGGCCTGCAGGAAATCGATGGTTTTCATGGCGAACCGACGGGCCATGGATTCGGCGAGTTCCAGCGTTCGGCCCGGAAAGCGGCGGTGAGCAGCACATCCTCCAGGCGCACTACGCTGCGCACGTGGCCGCCCATCGCGGCATAGGCATCGAGCGGCATTGTGAACTCGATCGGCAGCACAAGCGCGGGCGTCGGGACGTAGCCGAAGGAATTGTCCGGCATCGCGAGCACGTCGACCATCACGGTGATCCCGCCCCCGGGCCAGACGTAAACAGGCGCACCGCCGCAAGTTACACGCGTGATGTGGTCCTTGACCGAGCGCGTGAGCCGCACCGGATTCTCGGTGACTCCGGCGCGCAAGCTTCCGCCGGCGCCGCCCATGAAGAGCACGCTGCAAAGCGCGGGCTCGCAGTTCTCCGCAATCCGGTCGACGACGACTTTCACCGGCGCCGGCATCGGCGCCTTCTGTGGTTTGAGATCGCGGTCGAGCACAAACCACTCGGCGTCCTCGCCGGTGGTCGAGACCATCAGGAGACGCAGTCCCGGCCATGCCGTCTTCGGGTCGATCTTCTCGATGATCGTGAGCGGGTCCTCGACGTTGGTGCCGCCCCAGCCCATGCCCGGGTCGGCGACCTTGAAATAGCGTCCCGGCGTGGACTTGCGCCCGCGCACGCGGATGCCCGCGGGCCTCATGTCGAGGAACTTGCCGGCCTGGTGCTCGGTGAGCACGCCCGTGATGTGGTCGTCGACAACGATGACTTCGTCGCAATGGTCCAGCCACTGCTGCGCGAAGATGCCGATGGTGGCCGAGCCGCAGCCGACGCGCATGCGCTCTTCCATCTCGCCGTTGACCACTGGCGGCTTGCCAGCCTGCACGAGCACCGTCGAGCCGCCGTCGATCACGAGCTCGAGGCTTTGCTTGTTGGACAATGTGAGCATCGCCTCGCAGGTGGCATTGCCTTCCTTCTTGCTGCCGCCGGTGAGGTGATGCACGCCGCCGAGGGCCAGCATCTGCGAGCCGTACTCGGCCGTGGTCACATGGCCGACCGCTTCGCCGTTTGAGCGCACCGCGGCTTGCTCGGGCCCGAGCCAGCGGTCGGTGTCGATCTTCAGCTTGAGCCCGCAGTAGCTGAAGATGCCTTCGGTGACCACGGTGACCATCTCCACGCCGGCCATCTTCGAGGAGACGATGAACGGCGCCGGCTTGTAGTCGGGGTAGGTGGTGGTCGCGCCGATGCCGGTCACGAACGTGCTCGCTGCCGACACGATGCCGCCGTCCCACGGCTTGCCCGGCTCCAGGAACGGCACCACGCCTTTGCCGCCATCGACGGAGCGCTGCAGGATCACGAGCGGGTCGCTGCGCACGAGCTTGCCGTCGAGGTTCGCGTACCGGTCGCACGCGCCGGATTGGCCTTTGCGGATGCGGCAGAGCACCGGGCAGGCATCGCAGCGGATCACGTCGCCAACCGAAGACGCCGCGCTTTCCGGGGCGTCCTGCGGGTCGACGGAGTCTAGCGGGTGGCTCATGCGGTTGGCAGTATTTCGGCTGGAGAGCCAGTACTGGCGCGGACCTCAGTCATTTTTTGGCAGTAATTTCTCGCGCAGCCGGTGCGGCAAAACGGGCACCCGCCGCATGCGCACGCCGGTCGCATTCTCGATCGCGCCGAGGATCGCGGGCGCGGTGGGGATCAGACCCGGCTCGCCGACGCCCTTCGCGCCATAGGGACCGAGCGGCTCGTGCGCCTCGACGAGGATGCATTGCATCGGCGGGACGTCGCCGATGGTGGGGATCAGGTAGTCGTGCAGGTTCTCGGTGCGGCCGGGCAGGTACTCCTCCATGAGCGCGAGGCCCAGGCCCTGCACGGTGCCGCCCTGAATCTGGCCCTCGACCTGGATCGGGTTGATCGCGCGGCCCACGTCGTGCGCGGCGACGATGCGGATCACCTTGGTGGTCCCGAGCTCGAGGTCCACTTCGACTTGCGCGATCTGCGCGGCGAACGCGTACGTGGCATAAGGCACGCCTTGGCCGTCGGCATCCGAAGTCGTGGTCGGCGGATCGAAGTAGCCTTCGCCGATGAGCCCCTTGGCCAGCGGCACGCGATGCGTGATTCCGGCCTTGCGGATGACGATCTCGGCGACTTTGCCGTTCGACTCGATCGAAAGCTTGTACGCGCGGTCGCGATACTCGCCTTCCGGTGCGTTGGCCGCGGCGAACAGCTTCTTGCGCAGGTCGAGTCCGGCGAGTTCGGCCGCCTTGCCGGAGACGAACGTCTGGCGCGAAGCCGAGGTTTTGCCCGCGTCCGCCGTGAGGTCGGTGTCACCGGTGATCATTTCCAGCGTGCCCATCGGGACCCCGAGCGCGTCGGCCGCAATCTGCGTGAGGATCGTGTTCGAGCCCTGGCCGATGTCGACCGCGCCGCTGCACAGCGTGACCATGCCTTTGCGCGACACGCTCAGATGCATCGTCGATGGATTAGAGAGCGAGGTATTGCCGATGCCGTACCACATGCAGCCGATGCCGACCCCGCGGCGCAGGGTGGTCGCCCTGGCATTGAAGGCCGCGACCTCCTTGTGGGCGCGTTTCCAATGGGGGCGCAGTGCTTCGAGGCATTCCGGCAGGCCCGCGGAGTGCTCGAGCACCTGGCCGGTTGCCGTGGCGTCGCCCACTTTGAGCGCGTTGCGAAAGCGGAACTCGAGGCGGTCGATGCCGACCTGGTCGGCCAGCTCATCCATGATCGCTTCGTGCGCGATCGCGCCCTGCGGCACGCCGAACCCGCGGAACGCGCCGGAAGGATGGCAGTGGGTGAAAAATCCCCGGCCGCGCGTGCGCACGTTTGGCACCGCGTATGGCCCGGTGGCGTGAATGGGCACGCGCGTCGCAACGGTCGGGCCCCAGCTCGCGTACGCGCCCGTGTCGAACTCGGCGTCGACTTCGCAAGCGACGAGTTTGCCTTGGGCATCGCAACCGAACTTGGCGTGCACGCGCGCCGGGTGCCGCTTTGTGGTTGAGGCCATGCTTTCCGGCCGCGTGTACACGCAGGCGACGGTTTTCCCGGTGAGCCACGCGGCGATCCCGACCAGCGGCTGGACCGACATGTCGAGCTTGCCGCCGAAGCCTCCGCCGCACGCCGTGGGCACGATACGCACCTGGGCGGTTTTGAGCTTCATCACGATCGCCATTTCGTCGCGGTCCATGTAGGGCGTCTGTGTCGTTACATGGATTTCAATCCTGTCCTCCACGCGGCGCGCCCAGCCGGCTTCGGGCTCGATGTAGGCGTGCTCGACGAACGCGGTCTCGAACGTGCCTTGCGCAACCGCAGCGCAGCTGGCGAATGCCGCCGCGGCGTTACCTTTGCGCACGCCGCCGTCCTGCAGCAGGTTGCCGGGCTTGTCGGGGAGCACCAGCGCCGCGTCCGGTGCCATGGCGGCGTCCAGGCCCATGACCGGCGGAAGCACCTCGTATTCGATCGGCAGCGTCGATGGATCGAACGACTCCACGGCTTCACGCGTTCCCACAAGCGCGATCACCGCTTCGCCCCGGAATCGCGCTTCGCCGTCCGCGAGGACCGGCTGGTCCTTGATATGCGGATAGATGCCGAACGCGTTCGACGGCACGTCCCTGGCGATGAGGATGCGCACTAGGCCGGGCGTGCGTGCGACAACTGCGTCGAGATTGCCGAGCCTGAAACGCGCGTGATGATGCGGCGAGCGGATCGCGCGCAGCCAGAGCGCGTCTTTGGGGATTGCGTCCGCGCCGTAAAGCTCGCCACCGGTCAGCCTCGGGACGCCGTCCACTTTGACGGCGCGGGCGCCGACCGCCTTTTCCGCCTTGGGGGATTCGTCGAGCTTCGGCTTCGCAGCGACATCGATGACGGCCTCGATGATCTTCTGGTAACCGGTGCAGCGGCACAGCACGCCGCCCAGCGCGTCCTTTACATCGGCTTCACTCGGCTGCGCGTTGCGCGCAAGGAGGTCGGCCGCCGCGATCAGCATGCCGGGGGTGCAGATGCCGCACTGCGCGGCACCGTGTTTCTGGAACGCCACCTGAAGCGGCGACAACTGCCCGTCTTCAGCGAGACCTTCCACCGTCGTCACCGCGCGTCCGGCGACCTGGCCCACCGCCGTCAGGCACGCGCAGACCTGGCGGCCGTCCACCAGCACGGTGCAGGCGCCGCAGTCGCCAGCGTTGCAGCCGATCTTGGTGCCGGTGAGCCCGAGCTCGTCGCGCAGCACGTCTGCCAGTCGCGTGACGGGCGCCGCGGCGACACGCACTTTCTTCCCGTTGACCTTGAAGGCGGTTGCGCTCGTGCCTGCGAGAAATTCAGCGCGCGGCTTGTTCATGCGCAGGCCCCGGCCAAAGTCCGCCTGACCACGGTGAGCGCAGAATCGACTCGGTA
>JANMXB010000560.1:0-9918 GCA_031380765.1 Pseudomonadota bacterium
CCGGGGCTTTCGATGAAAACAGCCAAGATATTCAAGCATGGCAACAGCCAGGCAGTGCGGCTGCCCAAGGAATTCCGCTTTGACGACGATGAGGTGCTGATTCAGCGTTCGGGCGCAGGCGTGTTGCTGCTGCCGAAAGAAGTCACCTACGAGCGCGTCATTGCGGCGGTCGGCCAATTCAAGGGCACGATCGGGCGCCCGCAGCCGAAGGACCAGAAGCGCAAGTGGCGATGATCTGGATGCTGGACACCGATATCCTCATCTTCCTGACGAACCGCCGGCCGGGTTTCGAGAAAATCGCTCGCCGCATGTCCGGGCGCTCGCCGGGCGAATTGCGGTTGTCGGCCGTTACGCTGGCTGAGCTGAGGTTCGGAATCGAGAAGGGCGCATTCCGGACGCAGAACAAGGCGGCACTCGATGGATTGCTCGAAATTCTTCAGGCCGACGACTTCCCGGCCGCCGCGGCTCAGGACTTCGCAGAGATCAAGGCGCACCTGCTGTCGGGGGGAAAAGCGATCGGCCCCTACGATCTTCTTATCGCCGCGCACGCCCGCCACATCAACGCGGTGCTGGTGACCAATAACGAGGCCGAATTCCGCCGCGTGCCGGGGCTATCGGTACAAAACTGGGTGAAGGCCTGAATTTAAGTGCCCGACGGCCGCCCGGCAGTCCGGATTTCAGATGCCAGGACGCTCCGCCGCAAGGGCCAGGACAACCGCGGCAGTGGCAACAATGTCGTCAACGCTCGCCCCCCGCGAAAGATCGCTGATCGGCTTCGCGAACCCTTGCAGGATCGGGCCGATCGCGCGGGCGCCCGCAAGATACTGCGTGAGCTTGTAGGCAATGTTTCCCGAATTGAGATCGGGGAAGACCAGCACGTTCGCGCGCCCCGCCACCGCGCTGCCCGCCTTGACTTTCTTTGCCGCCACGGACGGCACAAGCGCCGCGTCGGCCTGCAGTTCGCCATCGATCGCGAGCATCGGGGAGCGCGAGCGCGCAATCTCAAGCGCCCGGACGACCTTGTCGACGTGCGCGTGCTTCGCGCTGCCCTTGGTCGAAAATGAGAGCAGTGCCACGCGCGGCTCCTGGCCGAGCAAACGCCGATAGCTTTCGGCCGACGCCAGCGCGATGTCGGCCAGTTGCTCCGCGGTCGGATCCGCATTTACGGCGCAGTCCGCATAGACAAGGACCCCATCGGGCAAGGCCATGAGAAAAAAGCTCGAAGGCGTCGCCACCCCTTCGGCGAGGCCGACGGTCATCATGCCGGCCTCGATGACGCGTGCCGTCGGATGCGCGACGCCTGCGAGCATCGCGTGCGCATCGCCGGCCTTGACCATCAGCCCTGCGTGGAAGAGCGGCTTGGCGGCAACGCGCCGCGCGACCTTCGGATTCGAGTCGGGGCGGCCCTGGAGATAGAGGGCAGCGTAAGCCTCGAGACGGTCGCTGGACTCGATATCCCCAAGGACGATGGGCTCGGCGATCCCCTCTTCGCGCAGACGCTTCGCGGCAGCGACGATACGCTCGTCCCCGCCTTCCGGGAAGACGAGCCTCAGCCTGCGTCCGCGGATTTTTTCCATGCAGCGTGCGACAACGTCGACGCTAGGCAAACGTCACCGCGCACGCTTCAGGATTGCCCGCCTTGGCCGCCTGGAGCGCCGCCCATACACGCTCCTGGGTCGCCGGCATGTCGAACCGCGTCACGCCGCCCTGCCGCAACGCATCCGCGATCGCATTCATGAGGCACGGCATCGAGCCGGTGACACCGGCCTCGCCGACACCTTTCGCGCCAAGCGGATTGGTTTTTGTCGGCACGGGATGATGGAGCACGCGCAATCCGTCGACCAGCACGGCGCGCGGCATCGGGTAATCCATGAAGCTGCCGGTCAGGAGCTGGCCAGTCTCGCGGTCGTAGATCGCCTGCTCACCGAGGATGTGGCCGGCGCCCTGCGTGATGCCGCCCTGCATCTGCCCTTCCACGAGCTGGTGGTTGATCACGTTGCCCGCATCGTCGCAGGCGATGTACGAGACGATTGCAATCTCTCCGGTCTCAGGCTCGATCTCGACCTCTGCTATATGGCAGCCGTTCGGGAAGGTCGAGCCGAACCGCGTGGCGAAATCCTGGTCCAGCGGATGCGGTTTTTCGCCGACGTGTTTTTTCGCGATGTCCACGATCGAAATTTTGCGGTCGGTGCCGGTGACACGATAGATCCCCCCGGCGAATTCGATGTCCGCGACGGCAGCCTCGAGCTCCTCGGAAGCCAGCTCCAGACCCTTTTTCACGACCTCGCGCGCGGCAAGCTGCAGCACGCTCCCGACACCGAGCAGCGACCGCGATCCGCCGGTCGGATTGCCTATGAGGTGCTGGTCCGGATCCGCCGTGCGCAGGCGGATCGATTCCATGGGCACGCCGAGCACGCCGGCCACGATCTGCGCAAATACGGTTTCGTGACCCTGGCCATGCGAATGCGACGTGGCTTCGAGGGTGATCGTCCCACCCGCGCCCCAGCGCACCTTCACCTCGTCGTGCGGCGCCATGCCCCCGCCGCCGCTCGCCTCGATATAGCTCGCCATGCCGCGGCCGCGCAACCGCCCGCGCGCAGCCGTTTCGGCCCGGCGTTTCGCAAATCCCTTCCAGTCGGACGCTAAAACGGCATCGTCGAGCACACCTTCGAAATCGCCGCAGTCGTATTCGAAGCCGGTGACGATCTTGTACGGAAACTTCGAGGCGGGGACCAGATTGCGGCGGCGGAACTCCGCCGGGTCCATGCCGATCTGCAGCGCGGCTTCGTCCACCAGCCTTTCGATCGCATACGAGCTCACCGGACGCCCTGCGCCGCGGTAGGCCGCGGTGGGAATCGTGTTGGTGAAGGCCAGCCGCGCATGCACGTGCACGGCCTGCACGTCGTAAACACCGCTCGCCACATTGACCAGATTGAGCGTGTTCACGAATGCGCCGGTCGGCGCAAGGTAGGCGCCGAGGTTGCACACGAAATCGAAGCGCATCCCGAGCATCCTGCCGTTTGCATCGAGCGCCATCTCGCTGCGGTGGAGCACATCGCGCGCCTGCTCGTCGGCGAGGAACATTTCCGAGCGCGTGCCCACCCATTTGACCGGGCGGCCGAGTTTCTTCGCCGCCAGCAGCGCGGCGCAATATTCGGGATACAGGTTGAAGCGCACCCCGAACCCGCCGCCAACCTCTTCGGCCACGATGCGGATTTTTTCCGGCGGCACGCCGAGCACGGTCGAGATCTGGCCGCGCATGACCGACGCACCTTGCGTGCAAGCATGCAGGTAATACATCTCAGTCGCGGGATCGTAGCTGCCGATGCAGGTGCGCGGCTCCATGGGATTGCCGACCACGCGCGTGTGGTACGCGTCGAGCGAGACCACGCGCGCCGCGGCACGGAACGCGGCATCGGTCGCCGCCTCGTCGCCGCCGACAAAATCGAGCGCGATGTTGCCGGCGACCTCGTCGTGCACCAGCGCCGCGCCAGGGACCAGGGCATCCTTTGCCTCGAAGACGGCCGGCAGTTCATCATAGTCGACGACCACTGCCTCGGCCGCATCCTGCGCCTGGACCGCGGTTTGCGCGACGACCAGCGCAATGGGCTCACCCACGTAACGCACGCGCCCGAGCGCGAGCGTGGGCCGGTGCGGAATGATGAGATCGGTGCCGTTGCGGCCCTTCATGGGCGCGAATGCAGGCAGTGATTTGTGCCCCGCCGCGGCCGCATCGTCACCTGTAAGGACAGCGATGACCCCAGGCATGGCAAGCGCCGTGGCAATGTCGGTCGCGGCAAGGCGGGCATGCGGGCGGTCCGATCGCATGAAACATCCGTAGGCCTGCCCGGGGAGGTTCCAGTCGGAGACGTAGCGGCCGCGGCCGGTGAGCATGCGGGCGTCTTCGAGGCGTCCCTTGTGGCCGAACGACTGCATCGGGGCTATTTCGGCTCGGTCTTCAGCCTGACGTAGTCGGCGAGCACGCCTACGTCGCGGTTGCCGGGCTGGCGCTTCGCCATTTCGGCCACCACCATTTTCATTTCGCCGTAGAGCAAATGGTCCTGCAGCACGGAGTACAGGTACAGCTCGGGGGTGATGTCGTCGGCCGGCGTGTCGGCGCGCAGCTTGGTGTAGATCTCGCGTGCCTGGCGCACCTCCGCCTGCTGCTGCGGCGTCAGGCGCTGCTCGCGCGCGGAAGGCGAGCCCGCGATGGTGCCGAGTTTGGCGATCTGCACCAGGTCCTGAGTCTGCGAGATTTTCTGCGGGACGCCCGAGGGCAGTACGCTGACCTGCGGGCTCGAGCCCCGGCGCACCACGCTTTGCAGCGGCCCGATGGTGAAGCTGGTCGGACCGCTGAACCATTCCTGCCGCCCACCCTGGAAATACGCCACCTTTACCACCACCCCTTCGGGCACTTCGAACTGATCGCCCACATGGATGTTCATGTACGCCTGGGCCCTGGACGTGTTGACGCCATTGGTTACCGTCACCAGCCCCGCCAGGTGGTTGATCACGCCCACGTCGCCTGCCCCGAAGGCAAGCGGAGAGGCCAGCGCAAGCGCGGCAGCCGCAGCGGCGATGGCAGTGCCTGGCGGGAAAAATCCGGCCGTCATCGCGCCCGGTTCACTTCGGCTTGGAGAGCGCGATCAGCAGGCTGCAGGGCGAATAGTCGAGGAGCGATGCGCCGACCGATCCTTTCCACCAGCGCGCCGCGAAAGACGTGTTCTGGTTGTGGCCGACCACGATCAGGTCCACGCCGAGGTCCTTGGCGAGGCGGCAGATTTCCTCGACGGGCTCGCCCACGGCGAGGTGGCCGGTGGTCTGGAAGCCTTTCTCGGTCAGCGACCGGATGCCTTCGTCGAGCACGACCTGGGTGCGCTTTTTCTCCTCCTCGAGGAGCTCTTCGGGCACGAATCCTTCGGTGAGAAAGAGGCTGGGAGGCATGCTCGCCACGGCGAGCAGGTGCGTCTGGGCATGGTGGAACACGGCGAGCTCGGCGCACTCGAAAAGCGCGCGCTTGCCCTCCTGGGAGCCGTTGTAGGCGAGGAGAATCTTCTGATACTTCATGCGCCACCTCCTTACTTGGCTAGGAGTCCAACCCGCGCAATAGTAGCGCGTTCTTCATTGAAGGTGGCGGCCGCCCATTTCGCGTAATCCTCGCTCGATTTGTACCAGTAGACCTGGTCGAACTGCTGCAGAGTCTTGAGGTGCTCCGGGTCGTCCAGCGCCTTCTTGAACGCGTCGTGGAGCTGCTTCGTCAGCTTCGGGTCCATGCCCTTGGGCGCGACGATGCCGTAGGGCGAATAGGAGACGATGTCGATCCCCAGCTCCCTGGCCGTGGGCGCGTTCCACTTGGTGCGCTGCTCGCCGAAAGTCACCAGTAGCCGGAAAGTGCCGGCTTCGACGTGGCGCGCCCAGCCGGTGGCGTCGGACTGCGCCATCACGTGGCCGCCGAGCAGTGCCTGGGTCGAATCGGCGTTGCCCTTGAAAGGCACGTGCAGGAATTCCACCCCGGTCTTGTTGCCCAGCTCCTCCATGAGCAAGTGGGGCGACGTGCCGTTGCCGGTCGAGCCATACGAGAACTTGCCCGGGTTCGCCTTGGCATAAGCGATCACGTCCTTAAGGGTCTTGTACTGAGAGTCGGACCTGACCACCACGCCGAAGGTGTAGCCGGTCAACCCGATGATGTAGGTGAAGTCCTTGAGCGGATCCCAGTCCACCTTCTGCATGTGCGGGATCCGGAAAGCACCGACCGGAAGCTGCGAGAGCGTGTATCCGTCGGCTTTTTGCGTCCTGGCCATGATGCCCGGCCCGAGCATCCCGCCGCCGCCGGGCTTGTTCTCGATGATGATGTTCTGGCCTACATACTTCGAGGCCACCTCCGCGAACTTGCGCAGGTGGGTGTCCGTGGAACCACCGGGAGGCCACGGGCAGATCAGGGTGATGGTGCGCGTCGGGTAGGTCTGCGCCGCTGCGGCACCCGCGCCGAGCAGCATGGCGGCCGCCAGCGCTGCGGCGACCCGCGTTGTGGGGAATCGAACCGGCATTTCGCGCCTCCTTTTATATTTTTTGATGCGCGGCGATTATACTCAGGTGCTCGCCGGTTTCGCATGGTTTGGAACCTGCGGGGCGGCCCCTCCCGTATACGGCCGCTACAATCGCAGCCCGCCCCACCAGACAGACAGACGAGATCAATCACATGCTAGACGTATCGCGCAAGGACCTTACCGCAGGCGTGGCCGGCAGCGGCACCATGGGCCGCGGCATCATCCAGGTGCTCGCGCAATGCGGCGCGCGGGTGCTGGTTTTCGACGCCAAGCCGGGCGCCGCGCAGGCCGCTAAAGAAGCCATCGCGCAATCGCTTGCCAGGCTGGTCGAAAAGGGGCGCGTCAAGCAGAAGGACGCGGATGCGACTCTCGGGCGCATCGAGCTCGTCGACAACTTGAAAGCCTTTGCGTCCTGCCACCTGGTGGTCGAGGCAATCGTCGAGGTGCTCGAGGTCAAGCGCGAGTTCTTCACTGCGCTGGAAGCGGTGGTCAATGATGACTGCATCATCGCTTCCAACACTTCTTCGCTTTCGGTGACCGCGATGGCCGCGGGCCTGAAGAAACCGGGGCGCGTCGCGGGCTACCATTTCTTCAACCCGGTGCCGGTGATGAAGATCGTCGAGGTCGTCGGCGGCGTGATGACCGAGCCCTGGGTCACCGAAGCACTCACCGAGCTGTCGAAGCGCTACGGCCACACCGCGGTCAACTGCCAGGACACGCCGGGCTTCATCGTCAACCATGCGGGCCGCGGATTCGTGCCCGAGTCGCTGCGCGTGTATTCCGAAGGCATCGCCGAGCCGGCCGTCATCGATCGCATCCTGGTGGATGCCGCCGGCTTCAGGCTCGGGCCGTTCGGCCTCATGGACCTCGTCGGCCTCGACATCGCGCACGGCGTGATGAAATCGATGTACGACCAGTACTATCAGGAGCCGCGCTACCGGCCTTCGTTCGTGTGCGACCCGCGCGTGGCCGCGGGGCTGCTTGGCCGCAAGACCGGCCGCGGCTGGTACGAATACGAAAACGGCACGCTGGTGCCGGAACCCGAATCCTCCGCCCCGCCGGCGCGACCGACCTCGGTGTGGATCGCGCCGGATGCGCCTTCGCTCAAGGAAATGATCGGCCGCCTCAACGTCAAATCGGAATCGGGCGCCAAACCGTCCCCGGACGCGCTGTGCCTCGTCGCGCCGATCGGCAAGGACGCGACCACCTCCGCGCTCGAGCATGGGCTGGATGCCGAACGCACGGTGGCCGTCGACCCGCTGTTCGGTTTTGCCAAGCGCCGCACGATCATGACCACGCCGGTCACAAAATCGGCGTACCGCGCAATGGCGCATGGGCTGCTGGCCGCCGACGGCGTGCCCGTCTCGGTGATCAAGGATTCGCCCGGCTTCGTCGCCCAGCGCGTGGTTGCGCACATCGTCAACGTTGGCTGCGATATCGCGCAGCAGAACATCGCCACGCCTGAGGACCTCGACCGCGCGGTCATGCTCGGTCTGAACTACCCGCACGGGCCGCTCGCGATGGGCGATGCGGCCGGGCCGGCGAAGATCCTCGCGGTGCTCGAGGCCATGTACGACTTCTACAAGGAGCCGCGCTACCGCCCGAGCCCGTGGCTCACGCGCCGCGCGCGGCTCGGCGTTTCCCTGCTCACCCCGGAGAACTGACCATGCTGAACGCGTTCATTTACGACGGCCTGCGCACGCCCATCGGCCGCCATGCCGGAAAACTCTCCGTCATCCGCCCCGACGACCTCGCCGCGGGCGTGATTGCCGAGGTAGTCAGGCGCAACGGCGTCAAGCCCGAGCAGATCTCGGACGTAATCCTCGGCTGCGTGACGCAGGCCGGCGAAGACAGCCGCAACGTCGCGCGCTTTGCCACGCTGGCTTCGGGCCTGCCGCCTTCGGTACCCGGCGTGACGGTCAACCGCCTGTGCGCAAGCGGCCTGCAGGCGACAATCGACGCCGCGCGCGCGATCACCTGCGGCGAAGGTGAACTTTATATTGCGGGCGGTACGGAGAGCATGACCCGCGCGCCGTATGTGATTGCAAAACCGTCCACGGCCTTTGGCCGCGACTCGAAGATGTACGACACGACCATCGGCTCGCGCTTTACCAACCCCAAGGTCGCCAAGCTCTTCGGCGACCACGCGATGCCCCAGACAGGCGACAACGTCGCCAAGGAATTCGGCGTCACGCGCGAGCAGGCGGACGAGTTCGCGCTGGCCTCGCAACAGAAATACGCAAAAGCCGAAGCCGAAGGTTTCTACAAGGGCGAGATCCTGCCGGTCGCGTTACCCGGCGGCAAAAAAGACGCGCCGCCGGTCATGGTCAGCGCCGACGAACACCCACGCCGCGATTCGACCATGGAGTCGCTGGTCAAGCTCAAGCCGCTGTTCGAAGGCGGCGTCGTGACCGCGGGCAACGCGTCGGGCGTGAATGACGGTGCCGCCGCCCTCATCGTGGCCAGCCGCGCCTGGGGCGAAGCGAACGGCAAGCAGCCCATGGTGAAGATCCTGTCCGCAGCTTCCGCCGCGGTCGAGCCGCGCATCATGGGCGTCGGCCCGGCCTACGCGATCCCCCTTGCCCTGCAGCGCGCCGGGCTCACGCTCAAGGACATGGACATCATCGAGATCAACGAGGCCTTCGCGAGCCAGGTGCTCGCGTGCCTGGCGGTGATGAAGGTCGACTTCAAGGACATGCGCGTGAATCCGAACGGTGGCGCGATTGCCATCGGCCACCCTCTCGGTTGCTCGGGTGCGCGCCTTGCGATTACGGTGGCGCGCCAGCTCGAGCGCATGAACGGCCGCTATGCGGCCGTGTCCCTGTGCATCGGCGTCGGCCAGGGCTTGGCCATGATCGTCGAGCGCCAGAAGAACTGAATACTGCCAATTTTGGCTAGAGGTCCGCGCCCAGAGCGGATCTCCAGCCAAATTACTGCCATCAGCCCATGCCTCCGCGGGACGGCGAGCGGCTCTTCTCCTCGAGCGTCTTGATCAGCCCGTCGATCCCCGAGCGCGCCACTTCCTGCGAGAACGTCGTGCGGTAGTTCGTCACCAGGCTGATGTTTTCGATCGTCACGTCGATGACTTTCCAGCCTCCCGGCTCGTTCACCATCCGGTAGTCGATCGCAACCGGCGGCTTGCCGCCCTCCTTCACGATCG
This sequence comes from Pseudomonadota bacterium, assembly GCA_031380765.1. GTDB lineage: Bacteria > Pseudomonadota > Gammaproteobacteria > Burkholderiales > SG8-39 > SZAS-79. The sequence continues at coordinate 9,208 of JANMXB010000560.1, forward strand.
TCTTCACGAGCGCCTCCTGGGTGGCCGATGCCGGCACGGGCTTGACGTCCACGGTCTTGCCGCCCGAAGAGGTGTGGCTCAATGCCGCGACATACGTGTTGACCAGTAGCGCGCGGAAGCCGTTCTCGAGGGATTGCTTCTGCGATTCGCTCGCCTGGCGCCAGACCGGCCCGGCGGCCATCTGGGTCATCTGCCTGAAGTCGAAATGCGGCAGCACCTTCTGCTCGGCGAGCGTGCGCAGCTTCTGCGGATCCTTGGCGTCCTTGATGATGACGAGCATGTCATCGACCACGGACTTGACCAATGCGTCAGGTGCGTCCGCGGCGACGGCACCGTTGGCAACGAACAGCATGGCTGTCGCGAGAAAGCATGAGATAAGTCGTTTCACGGTGGGCTCCTTGCCAGGGTTGAGTCATGAATGCGCGCAATCCTCGTGCCTGTTCGACACCCAGCCGAATCAGCAAGTTCATTTGCCTGGCCTTTGAAAAAATTACCTTCCAGCGCGTATTTACTCGCCCGGGGCCTGCCGCGGGATAAAATCGCTCACCCCTGCCCCTGGAGTCCCGCATGAATGCCCCCCTGAAGACCCCCAAGGCCCAATTCGTCTGGGATGACCCGCTGCTCCTGAACGATCAGCTCAGCGAGGATGAGCGCATGGTGCGCGAGGCCGCCAACGCCTATTGCCAGTCGAAGCTGCAGCCGCGCGTGCTC
>JANMXB010000457.1:0-9554 GCA_031380765.1 Pseudomonadota bacterium
GTCGGTCAGATAAGCAGATGAGCTCTGCGCATGCAGTGCGGGAGTTGCGCCGAGGACGGCGGCGGCGAGCGCGTGCAGAGCGGTTTTGGCCAGGCGGGGGTCGCTTTTCACTTCCACTCCCAAAGTCACAGCGGCTGCGGACGGCTCGCCCGCCTACCTCGTCGCAAGGTACATGCCAAGGCGACGACCCTAGGCGTCACAATGTAAGAACCCGGGCGACGGCACGAAGACAGGGTAAAAAACGCTGCGAGGTTTGTAATGCGCACACGCCGCAGCTTGGGTTTGTAGGTGTTTATCCTACAAACGAATCAGCCTAAACCGGATCACCTCCAACCGCCTACATCCCGACAATAGGATCACCTACAAGAACCAGAAACTTCGATTACGGATTTAGGAGAGGTCGATGCCCGAAGCAACGAGCGTGCGCAGCGCAAGCTTGGATTCGCCGCCCTTCAACATAGGCACCCTGGAGGCGTTGACCGCCGGAATGGCACCGCGTCAAACGCCGGTGCGCCCTCGCGGGAGCATGGCCCGCTTCGGGGATCTCTATGGGGCCTCGCCGATCATGCAGCAGCTGTTCAGGCTGCTCGGCAGGGTTGCGCCATCGCAGGCGGTGGTGCTCATCAAGGGCGAGAGCGGCACTGGCAAGGAACTTGCTGCCACCACCATCCACAAGATGAGCACCGTGAGCCAGCAACCCTTCATCGCAGTCAACTGCGGCGCGTTTCCGCCGAACCTCGTGGAAGCCGAGCTGTTCGGCCACGAGCGCGGCGGGTTCACAGGCGCCGTGCGCTCGAGAAAAGGATGCTTCGAGCGCGCGAGCGGCGGCACTCTGTTTCTCGACGAGGTCACCGAAATGCCCATGGACATGCAGGTGAAACTCCTGCGCGTGCTCGAGACCGGGCGGTTCTGCCGTGTCGGGGGCGACACCGAAATCGAAGTCAAGGTGCGGGTGCTGGCCGCGACCAACCGCTGTCCGGACCAGGCGGTCAAGGCCGGCCTCCTGCGCGGCGACCTGCTCTACCGCCTGTCGGTCATTCCGATCGACATGCCCGCGTTGCGCGATCGCGGCAGCGACATCGATCTCCTTGCGCAGCTTTTCCTCGACCAGCTCAACGAGGAGGGGAAGACCGCGAAGACCTTTTCGGCCGAGTCGCTGGGTTTCCTGCATGCGCACGGGTGGCCCGGCAACGTGCGCGAACTCAAGAACCTGGTCCAGCGCGCCTATTTGCTGGCCGACGAATCGCTGGAGCTCGGGGTCGCGCGCGCGATGTCCACCTCGACGCCGATCCAGCCGCCCGACGATCGCGTCATGGTCGCGCTGGGCACCAGCCTGGCCGAATCCGAGCGCAACCTGATTTGCGCGACGCTTGAGCGTTGCGGCGGCAACAAGACACGCACGGCCGAGATACTGGGGGTGAGCCTCAAAACGCTCTACAATCGACTGCATGAGTACGGTAGCGGGATCTCCCGCCAGCCGGTTCGCCGTGAATTCAACAGTTAGCACCGGCACGCAGGGGCCAAAGGGGATTCAAATGAGTCCGCAGATCAAGATCCTGGTGGTGGACGATCATGCGGTCGTTCGTGCCGGCCTGAGGAATTTCCTGACCGATACTCCCGACATGCAGATCGCCGGCGACGCGACCAACTCCGATGAAGCCCTGCGGCTCGTGCGGGGCCAGGACTGGAACGTGGTGCTCCTCGACATCTCTCTGCCGGACAAGAGCGGCGTGGAGATCCTCAAGCAGATCAAGCGCGAGAAACCCGATCTGCCGGTGCTGATCCTCAGCATGCATCCGGAGAACCGCTATGCGGTGCAGCTTCTGCGCAACGGCGCGAGCGGCTATCTGCAGAAAGAGGCGATGGCCGGCGAGCTCGTGAGCGCCATCCGCACGGTGGTATCGGGCCGCAAGTATGTGAGCCCCGCGGTCGCACAGCTGCTTGCGGTAGACATCGACGAGAGCAGCGACGGCCCCCTGCACAGCACGCTGTCGGAACGGGAGTTCCAGATCTTCTGCCGGCTCGCGCAGGGACAGGGCCCCACCAAGATCGCCGAGGACCTGAGCCTCAGCGTAAAAACGGTCAGTACGTACCGCATGCGCATCCTCGAAAAAATGAAGATGACGAGCAACGCGGACCTTACGTACTACGCCATCAAGAACAACCTTGTCGACTGAAAGCGCGCAGTGCATGCGGGTCTTCCTGGTGGAAGACCTCCCCGCGGTTCGGACCCTGGTCATCGAGAATCTGGAAGACATCCAGGGCGTGGAGCTGGCCGGGTACGCCGAAACCGAGGACGGCGCGCTGTCCTGGCTGCGCAGTCACGAGTGCGAAGTGCTGATCCTGGACCTCGAGCTCAAGCAGGGCAACGGCATGGGGGTCCTGAAGCAGCTGGCCGCTTCGGAGGCGCGTCGCGGCCCGATCAAGATCATCTACAGCAACCATGTCGGCCCGAACATCCGCCGCCTCGCGGCGAAATTCGGCGCGGCGTATTTCTTCGACAAGTCGCTGGATACGCCGCAGCTGCGCCTCCTGCTGGAGGGACTCTCGGCGGAAGGACGCGCCTAGGCGGCGAGCACAGTCCCGGGGTAGGCCAGCGCCGGGACTAGGTAGACGATTTCGGAGTCGTTGGTGGATTCGACGAAGTTGCCCTCGATCACCTCGATCGGCACGGCCATCGACTGGTAGTCCTGCCAGTATTCGGCCTGCCGGTATTCAATCGAGCCGCACGCGCACAGGCTCAAAGCAAAGGCCACCGCGAGGGCGGGCCTGAAAAACGTCGTGGATTTCATGTCTTCCTCCCCAATGTCCGCTCCGCAGGGACGAAGTCGGTTGCCGTGTAAGAATTACCTATGTCCGCAATTTAGCATGGATATTCGAAGGTAGGATGTAGGAAAACGCCTACAAACGGCCAAGCTGGAGTCCTACAGACCTCTGTTACAAGCCGTTGCTGGGGAGCGGACTATTCGATCCTGAGCCCGGAGGTCCTGATGAGCCGAGCGTATTTCTGGATCTCGCTGCGAATCAGCGCGGCAAACTCATCCGACGTGCCGGGCGCCGATTCGAGCCCCACCGCGGCGAGCCTGTCGCGGATGTCGGCGCTCCCCAGCACCGCGATCAGTTCGGCATTCAGCAGCGCGACGATGTCCGCCGGCGTGCCCCCGGGGGCGATGACGCCAAACCAGCTCGTTACATCGAATCCCGGAACGCCGGATTCGGCGATGGACGGGATCTCGGGCGCGAGTTGCGTCCGCCTTGCGCTCGTCACTCCCAACGCGCGGATGCGCCCGGCGCGCAGGAAGGATTGCGCGCTGGTCAGGTCGACGATGGCGAGCGGGATCTGTCCGCCGATGAGGCCCGCGGCCGCGGCGCCGTTGCCCTTGTAAGCCACATGCACGAGTTCGATGCCCGCCATGAGGTTGAGCATTGCGCCGGACAAGTGCATCGCGGTGCCGGTTCCACCGGTGCCGTAGGAAAGGCGCCCCGGACGCGGCTTCGCGTAGCTGACAAGCTCGCGCACGGAGGCCACCGGCGTTTCGGGCGCGGCGCACAGAACCAGGGGATTGATCACCGCCAGCGTTATCGGGGCAACATCCTTCAATGGGTCATAGGACAGGTTCGGCTGCAGGGTCACGTTGACCGCGAGGGCCCCCGAAACGCCGAACCCGATCGTATAGCCGTCCGGCGCGGACTTGGCGACGGCATCGACGCCGATGTTGCCGCCGGCGCCGGCGCGGTTGTCGATGACGATCGGCTGGCCGAGCCGCTCGGCGAGCCTCGGGGCGATCACGCGCGCCGCGACGTCCGTGCTGCCGCCGGGCGGGAAACCGACGATAAAGCGAATCGCTTTGCGCGGATAACCCGCAGTCTGCGCGCCAGCCGCGCCGATCCACGCGAGTCCGGCCAGCGCAAACGCAATCCGCAATGCAGCCGCGCGCTTTCCGTTCATTGGTCGAGCCCCTGTAAACTGCGTGCCACGGAGGAGCATATACATGGATCTCGGCATCGCGGACAAGACTGCGCTCGTAACGGGCGCAAGCACCGGCATCGGTCGCGGCATCGCACTTGCGCTGGCGGCCGAGGGCGTGAAAATTGCAATCGTCGCGCGGCGCCGCAAGCTGCTCGAAGAGGTGGCGAACGAGGTCGCAGCGCTTGGCGGAACGCCGCCCGTGATCATCGAGTGCGACCTCATGCGCGACGATGCCCCGGCGACGATTGCCGACGCAGCGCTCGCGGGCCTGGGCAGCCTCGACATCCTCGTCAACAACGCCGGGGGCAGCCGCAAGTTTTCCCTCGACACGCCTGAGGAGCAATGGAACGAGGCCCTCACGCTCAACTTCACGCGCCAGCGGCAGCTCACCCACAAGCTGCTCGACCAGATGATGGCGCGCAGGTGGGGCCGTATCGTGAACATCACCGGCAAGAGCGAGCCCGAAGGGATCAATGGCGCGTTCTGCGCCAAGGCCGCCATGCACTCCTGGGCCAAAGGCCTGTCGCGCGAAGTCGGCAGGCACGGCATCACCGTCAACTCGATTCCGCCCGGGCGCATCATCAGCGAGCAGATCCTGCGCAACTACACGCCCGAATACCGCCAGTGGCAATCCGAGCATGAGATCCCCGTGGGCGAGTACGGCCAGCCCGGGGACATCGCCAACCTAGTTTGTTTTCTGGCCTCGAACCGCGGCCGCTACATCACCGGCACGGTGATCCCGGTGGATGGAGGATTGCGCCGCTACCAGTTCTGAGGGCGGCTGTGTGCGGCATGGCACAGACCCGGACGCCCCGTCCCGCTATCCTGCGCAGACATTTCACTCAGGGGACCGCACCATGAAAACGACCCAGATCATAGGCCTGCTGCTGATTCTGGCTGGCTTCGCGGGACTCCTGTTCGGCGGTTTCAGCTACAACAAGGACACCACCGCGCTGAAAATCGGCCCGATGGAGCTCAAGGTCCAGGAGAAGGAATCCGTCGCCATCCCGATGGTGGTGAGCGGCGCCGCGATCGCCCTCGGGGCGTTCCTGATGTTCGTGGGGCGCGTAAAGTAATTCCATAACGCCGAGGCGTTGCGCCTGCCGGAAGGCGGCCTTCTCGGCCCCGATCCACTCGTCGATGCTCTGCTCGAGCACGGCCAAAGGGACCGCGCCGGTATCGAGCACCGCCATGTGAAAGCGCCGGATGTCGAACCGGTCGCCCAGCGCCGCGCGCGCCCGGTCGCGCAACTCGATGATCTTCAATTCGCCGATCATGTAACCCAGCGCCTGCGCAGGCCACACGTAATAGCGGTCGACCTCGGATTCGACCGTCTTTTGCGCCATGCCCGTGCGCTCGGCCATCCATTCGATCGCCTGCGCGCGCTTCCAGCCCAGCGCGTGGATTCCGGTGTCGATGACAAGACGCGCCGCACGCCAGGCCTGCGCCTGAAGGTGGCCGAACCTGCTGTAAGGATCCGTGTACAGGCCAAGCTGATCCCCGAGCGTCTCGGCATACAGCGCCCAGCCCTCGACGTAGGCAACGTAGGATCCGGCGCGCCGGAACATCGGCTGGTCGCCGAGTTCCCGCGCGCGCGCGATCTGGAGATGGTGGCCGGGCACCGCCTCGTGCGCGAAGAGCGTTTCCATGCCCCAGATCGGCCGGCGCTCGAGCGCCGTCGTGTTTGGGTTGAACCAGCCAGGGCGCGAGCCGTCGAGCGCCGGGGAGTCGTAGTTCTCCATGGTGTCCGGGCCCTGATGCGCGGGGATGGCGCGAATGCCGTAGGGGGCCCGCGGCAATTGCGCGAACAGCTTCGGCAACTCGGGGTCGACGCGCTTGGCGATGTCGCGGTAACGCGTGAGGAGCGCCTCCGCGGTCGGATGGAAAAAGCGCGGGTCGCTGTTCAGATACGTGACGAATTCGGCAAAAGTCCCGTTGAACCCCGCGAGCTTCATCTGCTCTTCCATTCCCGAGCGCAGGCGCACCATTTCGCGCTGCCCGATCGCATGGATGGTCCGCGCGTCGAGATCGGTCGTGGTCCTCGCGCGCACCAGGTACGCGTAGGCGGCCGGTCCGCCGGGGTACGCACTCATCGCGCCATCGTCGGGGGCATGCGGGAGGTACTCGTCCACGATGAAGCGGCGCAGCTTCTGCAGCGCCGGATAGACGTTTTCGCGCAGCGCATGCCGGGCCGCGGATGCGAGTTCGGCGCGCTCATGCTCGGACAGGCCGCGCCCCAGGCGCGTGAAAGGCTCGTACAGCGGGCTTTTTGCAGCGTCTTCGGGCAGCTGGCCGTCGATCTGCGCCGGAACGCGGGCAAGCGACGGGCGGTGTGTCACCCAGCCCGCGGCCAGCCCCGCTCGCATCCGGGCTATCACCTGATCCACGACCGCGGGATACGCGCTCATGCGCGCAACGAGATTGCGCGCATCCTTCTCGGTCCCGGCCGGACTCGCGCGCAACAGTTCCGCAAACCCCATGTGCGGGCCGCCGACGGCGCTGAGCGCAAGCGTGCGCAGGCCCGGATGCGCCTGGCGCTCGATCCATTGCCTGGTGTCGCGCACGAGGATGTCGTGCGACACCCGGTCGGCGGCCGAAAGCTTCGCCCGGTCGATTGAAGCGAGCCGGGCGAGCCGCTCGCGGGCCTGCCCAAAGTAGGCGTCCTCGGCCTCGAGCGAGCGGTCCTCCAGGCGGTCGCCGTACCTGTGGTCGCCGACGTACGTCGCCCACTCCGGGAACGTGCGCATGTTCCATTCCCATTCGGCCTCGAACAGGGCGTGGAGCCGGCGGGTCTCGGCCGGGTCGGGGAGGCCGGGGTGGGCAAGAACCCCGCTGCAACCGAGCAGCAGCGCGACGAGCGCGCTTCGCCGCCAGCATTGTCCCGAAATCGGCATGACCGCTTCCTCCCCGGCCGCTACTTTAATCCCTGCGCACTCGTCTCCGCGGCAAAAAACCGGCAGGCGTTGCGCCCCGCCTCCTTCGCTGCGAACATCGCCGAGTCGGCGTTCTTGATGAGCGTCTCGACCGTGTCGCCGTCATTCGGATACGACGCGATGCCGATGCTCGCGGAAATGCAAACCTCGTGCTCGCCGATGCGGAAAGGCTCGACGAGGGCGTCGATCGCCTTGCGCGCGATGAGACCGGAATCCTTCGCTTCGGCGACTTCGGGCAGGATGACCAGGAACTCATCGCCTCCCAGCCGCCCGACCGTGTCGCCCGCGCGCACGCACAGCGTGAGGCGCTTCGCGACCTCACGCAGGAGCTGATCGCCGGCACCATGGCCATGCGTGTCGTTGACGGCCTTGAAGCGGTCGAGGTCGACGAACAGCACGCCCGCGTTCACCGATTTTCGCTTCGCCTGGATCAGCGCCTGCCGCAGCCGGTCGTAGCACAGCGCCCGGTTCGGCAATTGCGTGAGGCTGTCGTAGTTGGCCTGCTGCAGCAGGCGCTCCTCGAGTTTCTTCCTCTCGGTGATGTCGCGCACCACGGAAATGATCATCCAGCCGTCGGCCGAGCGCTGCGCGCGGCGCTGCAGCTCGACCCAGGCCTGGGAGCCGTCCTTGCGCGGGCGCAGCATTTCCAGCGGCTCGGTCGCGGGTCCGCCCGCGATGACCGAGTCGAAGACCTGCGCCAGCTCCTCGACCGGCTGCCCCAGCACGCCTGCCGGCCCAAGAGCCATCAGCTCCTCGCGCGTGCAGCCCACCATCCGGCACGCAGCCTCGTTGACATCGATGTACCGCATGGTCGCGCGGTCGGTCAGGTAGATCGCATCGGAGGTGGCGTCCATCGCGGCGCGAAAGCGGCGCAGGACCTCCTCGTCCTGCTTGCGCGCGGTGATGTCGCGCGCGACGCTGACGATCACATGGCCCTGCGCGGACGGCACCGCGCGGCGGACGGATTCCACGTGGATGCGGGAGCCGTCGCGGCACCGGTAGACACCCTCCACGGCGGCGTCCCGCAGGTCGCCCGCGATCAGGGCCGTGTAGGCCGCCGTCAGCTTTTCGCGCGATGCCGAGAAAATGTCGGGGGGTCCCATCGCGACGATTTCCGCGTGGCTGTAGCCGAGCGCCCGGCACGCCGCGTCGTTCGCGTCGAGATAGCGCAGGCTCACCGGATCCACGAGCAGGACGAGGTCTGCCGACACGTCCATCGCCGCCCGGAAGCGCCGCAACCCTTCCTCGGCTTCGTTGCTGCGCAGGAACTGGCCGACCTGGCTGCCGATTGCGCTCGCCGTGGCGAGCAAGCGCGCATCGGGCTCGCGAATCTCGCGGCTGGCGAACGCGAAGACACCGATGGTGGTTCCCTCCGACACGACGGGAAACGCGAACACGGCGCGCAGGCCCGTCGCCCGCACCATGCTCTTCTGCACCAGGCGCTTGTCCCCTTCGAGGTCGGCGACCCATTGCGCCTGGCCCGACTGCCAGGTGCGGCCGACCCATCCGATGCCGCTGGCAAAGGTGGCCGTGCGCGAGCCCTCGAGAAACTTCTCGATCGCAGCATCCGGCACGCTCCATTGCTCCATCGCGCGCAGCACGCCGGCGGCTTCGTCGACGCGCCAGTAGCGGCCGAGCTCCCAGTGCTCCGACTCGCAAATGGCCCGCATTACCGCCTTGAGCGTATCGGCGGCGCCGTCGGTGCCGGCGAGGCACCGCGCCACGGTGTGCTCGAGGCCCGTGAGCGCTTCGACGCGCTTGCGCGCGGTCACGTCCTGGATCGCGCTCACGAAGTATTGCGGCTCGTGCGCATCGTCGCGGACCAGCGCGATCGCAAGCGAGACCCACACCACGGCCCCGTCCTTGCGGATATAGCGCTTTTCCGCTTCCAGTGCCCGGGGCACGTCAGTCCGGCCAAGCACCTGGGTCATGCGGCTTTCCGTCGCGACTATGTCATCAGGGTGGGTCACATCGAGGAACGTGCGCTGCAGCAACTCCGCCTCGGAATAGCCGAGCATTTCGCAGAGCTTGCGATTGACGCGAAGGTAGCGACCCGACCTTGAGGTGTGCGCGATGCCGATGGCGGCCTGGTCGAAGGTCGCGCGAAACTGCTTTTCGCTCTCCGCGAGCGCCTCCACGGTCCGTCGCTGGCGCCACAGCACGGCGAGGACGCTGACCGCGCAAAGCAGCATGATTACATTGGCGATCGCCGCGCGGACATAGTCGCCGATGACGAAAGCGCGCAGCCACACCGCGACAACCAGCACCAGGCAGACCAGGACCACCGACCACGTCGTGCGCGAGCCCGGCTGCCCGCTTGCCGGAGTGTCGGTCATGGATCCTGGCGGGACATGGCGGAAGCGCCTCCGTGCGGTGAATAAGCGAATGCGGGGTCCCGCGCTTTTCGCCGCGGGATGGGCGCGATTATTGTGCGCACCGCACCGGTTTAGTCAACTGGCGGTTCAGAGAGTAGCTCCCCGCTCATTGCCGATTTTCGCATGAATCCTTGACTTTCAATATTACACCTCCGCTCCCAGAGCCACGATCCCGGCAATTCATGTACCGGTACCAGTACGTTCCATAGAGAAAGGACCGGCTCTTTTCCTCCCTGCATCCACCTGACTGACCCGCTCCCTGTTTAGTGCTATCTT
>JANMXB010000599.1:0-5679 GCA_031380765.1 Pseudomonadota bacterium
CTAGCGCTTGGAGAACTGCTTGCGCCGCCGGGCCTTGTGCAAGCCCACCTTCTTGCGCTCGACTTCGCGCGCGTCGCGTGTGACGAGGCCCGCTGCGGAAAGCGCCGGTTTCAACGCTGCGTCAAACTCGATAAGAGCGCGGGTGATTCCATGCCGCACCGCGCCGGCCTGGCCTGATTCGCCGCCACCGAACACGTTGACCATGATGTCGAAAGTCGCCTGGTTCTTTGTCAGCTCGAGAGGTTGGCGAACCACCATGCGGCCGGTTTCCCGCGCGAAGAAGACATCCACAGGCTTGCCGTTGACGACGATCTGTCCCCTGCCAGGCTTGATGAAGACCCGCGCCACGGCGCTCTTGCGCCGGCCCGTGCCGTAGTAGTAATCGCCGACCATGTGATTCAGACCTCCAGAGCCTTGGGCTGCTGCGCGGCATGCGGATGGGATTCAGCCGCATACACCTTTAGTTTCTTGAGCATTGCGTATCCGAGCGGGCCCTTGGGGAGCATGCCTTTGACGGCCTTCTCCAGCACGCGCTCGGGGAACTTCGCCTGCATCTTGGCGAAATTGGTTTCGTAGATGCCGCCGGGGTACCCGCTGTGGCGAAAATACTTCTTGTCGAGCGCCTTGTTTCCGGTGACCCGCAACCCGGAGGCGTTGACGACCACGATGAAGTCGCCGGTATCCACGTGCGGCGTGTACTCGGGCTTGTGCTTGCCGCGCAAGCGCAGCGCGATCTGCGAAGCGAGACGGCCAAGGACCTTGTTCTGCGCGTCGATCACGTACCAGTCGTGCTGCACGTCCTGCGCCTTCGCCGTATACGTTTTCATAGCCCGATACTTGTTTAGAAAAGCCGTAGATTGTAAGGATAAAAGTCCCGGACTGTCAATTCCGGGCGGATCTTAAACCCTTGGAAACAGGAAAAAAAAAGCGCAACCCTTGGAGGGGTTGCGCTGAATCCACCAAAGGAGGAGGGTGGAGGAGACAACCTGTGGATGCTGCATAAAGCATCGAACTTGGGATAATTATGCCAGCCGGATTGTGCATTGCAATAATATATTGTTAATTGGAGCATTAATATTATTTATTCAAAGGTCAGAGCCAACTCTATGTTTAAGATGCTATTTTCTAACTCTAACCCTAGCGAGTCCAATTGATTCGTGCGCGCGTAGCAGCGGCTGGCGTACTCAAACTATTGCGAAGCACAAAAGACCTTTTTCCAGGGGATGCAAAAATGGAATGCGTAGTGCGGTGGACCGAAGGGATGACATTCCTCGCCGAAACGGGTAGCAACCACGTCGTCGCGATGGACGGCGCTGCGGAAGGAGGTGGGCGCAACCTGGCTCCGCGACCGATGGAGATGGTCCTGCTGGGTACGGGCGGCTGCACCGCCTATGACGTCATGGTGATCCTCAGAAAGAGCGGCCAGCTGGTAACCGGCTGCGAGGTGAAACTCGAGTCGGAGCGTGCCGAAACCGATCCAAAGGTCTTCACCCGGATCCACATGCACTTCAGGCTCCGCGGCCGCGGCCTGAAACCGAAAATTGTCGAGCAGGCGATCCGCCTTTCGCACGAAAAATACTGCTCCGCCTCGATCATGCTCGGCAAGACCGCCGAGATTACCGAAGACTACGAGATCGTCGAGGAAGAGCCGGGCGGCTAGGCCGCTGAGCGTTGCTTGGACAGCTGGGCTGTGGTGTTGGCCAGACGCGAAGCAAGAATGCGAATCAGCTCCAGCGCGGCGTCCGGATTCTCCCGGATCACGCTGTGGAACACGTCCTTTGAAATGCGCAGCGTCTCAACACGGGTTACCGCGGTCGCAGTCGCCGTCCGGGGCACATCGCCAAAAATGGCGATTTCCCCGATGAGTTCATTGCGCCCAAGAGTATTGACAACAAGAGGTCCCTTGGGGGTTTCGACTGATATCTCGATGCTTCCCTCGATTACGATATAGCACGCGTCGCCCGCGTCTCCCGCGCGGAACATTACCTGCCCCGCTTCGAAAGTCAGTCGTTCACTGCTGAAGCAAAGGAGCTTTTGCTTCGCCGGCTGAATCTTGCTGAAGATCGGAAACTGGCGGATCAACTCGACTTCCTGTTCCAGGCTCATTTCATGTCTCCTCTATGAACGCTCAGGCGGCCAGCAATTTGTTCAGGGCCCCGCCCGAACTTTTGAGATCTGCAAACTTTCCTCGTTCCACCAATCGTCCCTTTTCCATCATCAGCACCTGGGCGAACCGCTCTGCGAGGTCGACGCGGTTCAGCACCCAATATACGGCGCCCCGTTCACGACACAGCAGGACGCTGGCAAGCAGCCTGTTCTGCGAGGTCGGATCCAGCACGGCCGCGGCCTGGTCGAGCACCAGCACGACGGGACGTTTGAGTATGGCACGGCCGATGGCGATCTTTTGGCGGTCCGCGGCGAGAAGCCGGGCTCCGCCGGTACCGACCTGATAGTCCAGGCCGATCTTGACCACCAGCGGGCGCAGCTCGAGTTCCTCGAGGATCTCGCGGATCAGGCGGCCGATTCGGGCGGCGCCTTCAGCCTGACCGGTTACGATCTTGCCGAACAGAATATTGTCCTGCAGGGACGAGGCGCCAATGAACTTCGCCGGGTCGAAAAACTCGATGGCGCCACGCATCTCCGGCGGCAGGTTCCTGGCAAAATGCCGCCGCGCCTCGAGGATTCGCACCTCGAATGCCTCGTCGATCAGGCCGAGGCGGTGCCTGGCGGAAATCATCTTGAAGGGCAGCGCGAGCAATGTGTTGCGGTCCACCTCGTCGATCCGGTCGAGGCCGACATCGGCCACCTGGGCGAGGATGTCCTTCACGTGTGGAAGGTCCTCGTGCTGGATGAAACTGAACCGCTCGAACAGTTCGTGGCCAGGCGGCAGGTCGCTGAACAATTCGACCATCGTCTCGGCCAGTTTATGGCCGACTTTGAGGAGGTCGCCCGCCAGGCCCGTCTCCTCGAGCACTTTGCTCACATAAGGATTCCGGGCCAGGTTGTCGACAGCGAACGCCTTGCCCACCGGCGTGCCGAACAGAAGGTTTTCGGCCAGGGTGGCGTTTCGGTTGTAGCGCGAAAGATCGAATCGCTCGACGAGCTCCTGGATGCCTGGTAGGTTCAGGCGCTCGCGCATGGTTTCCCTGGCGCGCAGGACGCTCTCGGACAGGCCGGGAACCTGCGCGGCATCGACCGAGCTGCGCAAGCCCACCTCGAAAATCGTCTCCTCCAGATCGACCACCCTTAGAACCTCGAGAATCCGGGCGTCCATTTCCTTGGCGCCCGAAACGCCTGCCGCTTCGTAATCGATCCAGTCGGCGCGGATATCGTACGTCGAGTTGCCCGCTCTTGCGGACTCGCGCAGCTCGATTTCGCGCTTATCGTGCGCAGCGCCTTCGTAGCTTGCCTCTCTTATCGGGCGGTGTTTCAGCCCGTAGAGCAGGTTGTCGCGCACGCTGAGCGGAAACAGATAGGCGGCAGACCCGACATAGCCGATAGCACGGCCGGTGACCGCCTCGGGCGCCCTGGTGATATCGATCCCGCCCATTTCAATCGTGCCGCTGCTCGGCGGAACCAGCCGGGACAATACTTGGGCGAGCTCGCTGCCGCCGCTGCCCGAGCTGCCGACAATCGCCACATGATCGGTCAGGCTGAACTCGAACGAGACCGCGTCGAGGACCTTGGCCCCCGACTCGTCCAGCAGCGACAGGTTGCTCGCCCGTACGCTTCCGCTCGAAGGCAGGGTCGGCGCCTCAATGAGCTGCTGCAATTCGGGCTGGGCAAGGTCATCCGTGGTGAATTGCTCCACCACCTGGGTGTACTTGATCTGGACATCCATGCGCTGCTGATCCCAGTCGATCAGTTCCTTGATCGGACTAGGCAAATCCTTGTACGCCGCTATCACGGCCACCAGGGTGCCGATGTCGAGCCGGCCGACGATCGCGAGGTATCCCCCGACGAGATAGAACAGGAAGGGCGTGACCTGCGAGAGGAAGTTGTTGAGAAACTTGATCATGAACTTGCGCTGGAAAAGCTCGAACCTGATCAGGAACATCTTTCCCAGGCGGGCCGAAATCTCGGCGCGCTCGTAATTCGAAGTGTCGTGGGCGTGAATTTCGGCCGCTCCGTCGACGCATTCCGCAATCCGCCCCGCCAGCTGGCGCGCGGTAATCTGGCGCTCCTTGGAAAGCACGAGCAGGCGGCGCCGCATTCGCGGGATGATCACCGCCTGCATGACGACCATGAAGAATGCGATGAGTCCCAGATAGATATGCTGGTAAAGAATGAAGAACAGGGCGGTCAGCGCCTGTCCGCCAAGGAACAGCGGCGTGATGATCGCTTCGCCGATGAAACCGCCCAGCGGCTCGACTTCGTCCTTGATCATGGTTGCCATCTCCGCGGCCTTCACGCGGCGGAAATGGGGCAGGGGAAAGCGCAGGATCCGGTCGAACAGCGTGAAGCGAAGGCGCCGGAGCATGCGTTCGCCCATCCAGCCCTTCATGGTGTTGATCTGCAGCTTGAGCAGTCCGCTGACCACGATCAGCGCAAGGAACGTCAGCGACAGCACAACCAGGTAAGGCGCGCGTTCCAGCGCAACCCCTTCGAACAGAACCCTTTGGCCGCCCAGAAAGTCCGGAAGATTGGGGGCGATGCGCAGGAACGTGACGGTCGAGTCGGGATTCGGGAAGCGCTTGCCCTGGATCGGCTCGTTGATGATGGTCTTGGGCAGGTCGAGCGAGGCGAAAAGAATCACCATGGACGCGATCACCAGCGGCACGATCAGAAGCTGCTCGCGCTTGCTGTAGCGAAGAATAAATCCGAACAAACCGCGTTCCATGCCCGCCACCCCCTAAGACAAAATCCGGGTACCCAACCGCCGCTGGTTAGCTAGTTATATGGGTCCGCCGCGTCCCGCAATCCGTCGCCGAGAAAATTGAACGCGAGGACGACCACAAATACGGGAGCAACCGAAATCATCAGCCACGGATAGAGCGCGACAACGTTGATATTCTGCGCTTCATTCAGAAGCACGCCCCAGCTCGTCACGGGAGGGCGCAGACCGAGGCCGAGAAACGACAGCGCGGTCTCGCCAAGGATCATGCTGGGCACCGAAAGGGTGACCGACGCGATCAGGTGGCTGGCGAAACTCGGCAGCAGGTGGCGCCGGATCACGCGCGCCGGGCTTGCACCCATCAACACCGCGGCATTGGCAAAGTCCTCCTCGCGCAGCGCAAGAAGCTTCGAGCGCACCGCGCGGGCAAGGCCCGGCCAATCGAGCAGGCCAAGGATGATCGTTATGCCGAAGTAAACGAGAATCGGGCTCCAGGTCACCGGCAGCGCCGCCGACAGGGCCATCCAGAGCGGCAACTCCGGGAACGACCGGACCATTTCGATAAACCGCTGGATCAGGTTGTCGATCCACCCGCCAAAATACCCCGAGATCCCGCCCAGGGTGATGCCGATCAGGAAGCTAACCATGATGCCGAGCAGCCCGACGGTCAACGAGATCCGGGTTCCGTAGATTATCCGCGACATCAGATCGCGTCCGAGGCGATCGGTGCCGAACAGGAAAAAAGTCCCTCCCTCCGCGGGACAGACGAGATGGAAGTTTCCCTCGATCAAGCCCCAGAATTCGTATTCGTCGCCGCGGCAGAAAAAGCGCAACGGCTGCACGCG
>JANMXB010000638.1:0-8802 GCA_031380765.1 Pseudomonadota bacterium
GCAATGATCTGCGCGGGCTGCATCTCGGGCGCAAGCGCCGCGACGCGGTTCCAGATGCTCTGGGCGGCCTTGACCGAGATCTGCTGGCCGACGATGGAGCGCGCGAGCGTGAAGAATGGCTCGCCGCGCCGCTGCAGCGACACGCGAGGGTACGCGCGGATGATTTTCGCCATGACCGGATCGCCGCGCACGAGCTCGCGCTTGGCCTTGAGCCAGAATTCCGGCCGCACGAGCAAGGGACTTTCGCTCATGAGGGCTGCGCGAGCGGCAGGTTCACCAGCAGGTTCTGCGGCTTCATGCGCACGATGTCGTCCTCATTGGCCGAGAGCGCCATGTAGACCGGCCGGCCGGCGATTTCCGGGCGCATGTCGGAAGCGTTCTCGAAGTCCATGCGGAAAAGCGAAAGCAGCCTGCGCATGCGCCCATGGTCCACTTCGACGCCTTCGAAAAGGTCGTTGAGCATGGCGCTCGACGCGGCATCCAGGCCGATGTGCCAGGCCCAGCGCGGCTCGTCGATGCGCGACAGCGGCCGCACCCTGACCGCGATGCCATGGAAATGCGCGATCCACATTTCGATTACGCGGCAGAACGCTTCGAGGGCGGCGCGTCCATGGTTGAGGCTGATCACCGTGTCGTAGCCCGACTCCCTCT
Organism: Pseudomonadota bacterium; assembly: GCA_031380765.1. Lineage (GTDB taxonomy): Bacteria > Pseudomonadota > Gammaproteobacteria > Burkholderiales > SG8-39 > SZAS-79. The sequence goes on from JANMXB010000638.1 coordinate 652, forward strand.
GCCAGTAGAGCGCGGCGTTGTCCTTATCCAGCACGTCGAGCTCGAGGCTCTTCAGGCTGGTCTGCGCCTCCACGATGAGGCGCCCGATGCTGCCGTAGGCGTTACCCGCCGCGTGCATCTCGACGGTTTCCCGGTCGGCGAGCAGCATCGTGCTGTCGTGCAGGTTAAGCTTCTGATCGCGGAAGAAAAGCTCGGCCGCGCGCAGGCGCAGCGGGTCTTCGGTGCCCTCGAGGATGCAGCGCAGAATGACGTGCGCCATCTGCTCGATGAAGAGCGGCGGAATGTCGACGCTGCCGGTCTTGAACAACGCGAGGTAGGCGCCTTCGAGCGTGCCCGCGGCGAGCAGCCTTTCGCGAAAACGCAGGACCACGCGATAGTTGTCGCGCGCGTCCTCGTCCTCCACCGAGTCGATCCGCGCTTCGCCTATCCCGCGCCGCGGCTCCGCCATCAGCGCGGCATGCAGCGCAAGCTCGGCTTCGCCCGACTGCTCGACCGGATGCACCTCCGGCCGCAGGTAATACGCACGCAGAAAGTCATCCGTGACGCTCAGCCACCCCCGCGCGTCTTTTTCGAGAAGATGAAAACCGCTGTTGCGCCAAAAATCAGGCGGCGGCAAGGACGAGCCGTGAGTGCGCCGACACGTGTTGCTTCAGGAATTCCATCTGGTCGGAGTAGATCCTGCGATTGGTGAGGATCAGATATTCCGCCTTGTTCGGCACGTAAGGCGCGTACAGCAACTCGGTGCCGGCTTCCTCGGGCGTGCGGTTGCGCTTGAGGCCGTTGCAGTGCCGGCAGGCGGTGACCACGTTCATCCACGTGTCCCTGCCGCCCCGCGACAACGGGGTGATGTGGTCCCGCGTCAGCCGGAAATAGTGGAAATCCCCGCCGCAGTAGGCGCAGATCTGGCGGTCGCGGCGGAACAGCTCGCGGTTATTGAGCGGGGGCACATGGTTGAAACCCTTGCGCGCCATGGCCTTGCCCTTGATGGCGATGATGGAGTGCGTCGTGATACTGGAACGCTCACCGGTGGAACGTGAAATGCCCCCGTTGAACGTGAAGGTGCGCTCACCCATCGTCCAGGCCACCAGGTTCTTGGCGTAGTAGAAGCAGGCCTGCTGCCAGCTGATCCAGCGGTGCGGCACGCCATGCAGGTCGAGCGAGAGAATCAGCGGACTGTCCATAATCCTTTCCGGGGCGGGGTTTTCCCGGGGATTCTGCCGAATACCAGCGGACTTGGCAACGCTCGCTCAAGCGGTTTCTAGCGTCTCCTCGCGCCCGCCTGGCTGCCCGCTTTGCTTCCCTCCACCGCATCCTTGAACGCCTGTCCCGGCGTGAATGCGGGACAGGTCTTGGCGGGGATCTTGATTTCCTTGCCGCTGGAGGGGCTGCGTCCGGCACGCGCCTGGCGCTTGCGCGCAAGGAAAGTGCCGAATCCCACGACGGTCACGCGATTGCCCCTGGCAACGCCTGCCACGACAGTGTCGAACAGCGCATTGACGGCCTCGGCGGCGGCGGTCTTGCTGATGGCGGCGGCTTTGGCGACTGCGTCGGTCAGGTCCGCCTTGCTTACGTTTGCCATCGACCCTCCGCGCCGCGCGTGTTGAAAAAACAAGACGCGAATCATATCGGCATCGCAATGCGCGCACAATGCAACAGTTCACGTTGCGGTGCGTGATTGCGCGGCTGGCACAAAAGACTACAATCGAACGCTGGTCACGCAGTACCCGCATGGCCACCCAAGGGAGATTACTTCATGAACAAAATTTACGCGGCCATAGCAGCCGCAAGCTCGTTCGCATTCTCCGCCGCCGTGTTGGCGCAGCAACAGGCGGCACCCGGCACACCGCCGGGACCCCTCGCGCCGCCGGGAGCCTCGGCGGCCCCTGCCGCACCGACCGCTCCGCCCGCATGGCATCAAGGCCGCACCGAAGAGCACTCGAAGTCGACCCTGCACCCGTTCGCACCGCATATGGCCGGCCGGCCGCACAAGGATCTCCCGATCGACAAGCTCAGGGTCCCGCCTGGGTTCAAGGTCGAAGTCTGGCTCGACGGGCTGCCGGAAGCGCGTTCCCTCGCGCTCGGGGACAAAGGCACGGTGTTCGTCAGCAACCGGAACCTCACCAACGTCTACGCGGTCGTCGACAAAGGCGGCTCGCGTGAAATCAAGACGATCCTCAAGGGGATGAAGTCGCCCAACGGCATTGTGTTCGACAAGGGCACGCTGTATGTCGCCGAACGCCATCGCATCACACGGTACGACGGCGTCGAGGACAAGCTGGACAACGTGGGCGAAGGAAAAGTCGTCGTGGACAACCTCGATCCCAACAACCAGCCCGGCCACTTCTGGAAATTCCTCGCCATGGGGCCCGACGGCAAGCTCTACTTCAATATCGGTTCGCCGCAGAACATCACTATGCCTACATATAACGAGGCGGCCATCATTCGCGTCGACCCGAAGACCGGCGCGCTGGAGAATTACGCGCAAGGCGTGCGCAATACTGTCGGCATGACATTTCACCCGACCACCAAGGCGCTCTGGTTCACCGACCATGGGCGCGACTGGCTCGGCAACGACATGCCTTCCGACGAGCTAAACGTCGCGACTAAAAAAGGCGAGCACTTCGGCTTCCCCTATTGCCACCAGGGCGATTTTCTCGATCCGATCTACGGCAAGAACCGTTCGTGCGCCGAATTCAAGCCCCCTGTCATGAAAATGGGCTCGCATATCGCACCGATGGGGTTGCGCTTCTATACCGGCAACATGTTCCCGGCCTCGTACAGGAACAGCATGCTGATTGCGCAGCATGGCTCCTGGAACCGGAACCCCAAGCAGGGCTACAACGTCATCAAGGTGACGGTGGATGCCAAAGGCGTGGCTAAATCGGAGCCGTTCCTCGAAGGCTTCCTGCAGGACGAAAAAGGCGATCCGCCGATGTGGGGCCGGCCTGTGGATGTCCTGCAGATGAAAGACGGCTCGGTGCTCGTGTCGGATGACTACAACGGGATCATCTACCGCGTGAGCTACGCGAAGAAGTGAGCACAGTCCCGCGGTGCGCGGCGGCGATCGCAGGAATCTCTGTGGTCGCCGTTTTTTCGTTGGGGGCGCCGATGGCGCTCGCGCAGCCTGCGCCCCCAAAGGCCCAGACCTGCGTGGCATGTCACGGACCGGAGGGAAATTCGGCGAACCCGGCCCTGCCTTCGCTCGCGGGACAGCCGAAGCAGTTCATCGCCACCCAGCTCGTGATGTTCCGCGAAGGCAACCGCAAGGACGCGCAGATGTCGCCTTTCGCCATGGGTCTTTCCAACGCCGAGGTCAACGAGCTCTCCGCGTATTTCTCGGCGCAAAAGCTCGTACCGCCGGCGCGCGGGGCCAGTACAGAGGTCGCGGCCGCAGGCAAGCGGCTCGCCGAACAGTACAACTGCAATGTCTGCCACGGCGCAACGCTGCTCGGGCAGCAGCATATTCCGCGCCTGGCCGGGCAGCACAGCGAATACCTGCGCGTGCAGCTCCGCGGATTTAAAGCATCGTCGCGCTTCGATATGGACGGCCAGATGACCTCGGCCGCGCAAGCGCTTACGGCGAGCGATATCGACCTCCTCGCCGACTACCTGGCCGGCCTCACGGGCCCCTGAAAGCCGTGGCGCGCCGCGTTTCTGCGTCGGAATGCGCCAGGACCTGCGCGTCGTTGGCCGCTGTGCTTCTGGCCGGCGGCGCCGCGGCCCAGAGCGAAGAAGACGGCGTGGTGGTTTCCGCCACACGCAGCGAGCGCAAAAGCTTCGACGTGCCGGTCTCGATCGACGCGGTCGGCACCGAAGCGCTGCGCGAAGGCCAGCCGAAGGTCAACCTGTCCGAGGCGCTCGGACGCGTTCCCGGCCTTGTCATCCAGAACCGCAACAACTACGCCCAGGACCTGCAGCTGTCGATCCGCGGCTTCGGCGCGCGCTCCACGTTCGGCATCCGCGGCATCAAGCTGTATGCCGACGGCATTCCGGCAACGATGCCCGACGGCGCCGGCCAGTCGACCAATTTCGACCTGTTTTCGGCGCATCGCATCGAAGTCATGCGCGGACCCTTTGCCAGCCTTTACGGCAACAGCTCAGGCGGTGTGGTTCAGCTCTTCACCCAGGACGGTCCGCCGCGGCCCACGGCGGAGGCCGAAGTGCTGCTCGGCCCCTGGGGCGCCAATCGCCTGGGACTCAAGTTTGGCGGCACGGCCGACGCGGTCAACTACACCGCGGACTGGTCGCGCTTCCACACCGATGGCTGGCGCGCGCACTCCTCGGTAAACCGCCAGCAGGGCAACGCCAAGCTGCGCTGGCAGGCGGGCGTCGATACGCGCGTGACCCTGGTCGCCAATACGCTTTCACAGCCCGAGACCCAGGACCCGCTCGGCATCTCGCGTGCCCAAATGAACGCCGACCGCCGCCAGGCCGACCCGTCGGCCACGACATTCAACACCAACAAGAGCGTCCGCCAGACCCAAAGCGGGCTGACCGTCGAGCATCGCCTGTGGGCTGGCGACACGCTTCGCGCAGGGGTCTATCTCGGCGATCGCTCCGTTCGCCAGTTCCTGGGTATTCCGCTCGCGGCGCAGGCCGCGGCGACTTCGTCCGGTGCGGTTGTCGACTTGTCCACTTCGTTCGGCGGCTGGAATTTCCTCTGGCTGCATGAGGGCACGCTCGCGGGCCGCCCGTTCAACCTGACGGCCGGCATCGAGCAGGAAGCGATGCAGCAGCGGCGCAGGGGCTTTCTCAACAACAACGGCACCATCGGCGCGCTCAAGCGCGACGAAGACGACACCGTCACCAGCCGCAATCTGTTTGCCCAGGCGGACTGGCGTTTCACCGACCGGTGGGCGGCAAGCGCCGGCCTGAGAAACACCCGGGTCGCTTTCAATACCCGGGACTTTTTCGTTGCGGGCGCCAACGGCGACGACAGCGGCGCGACGAAGTACACGAACACGAGCCCGGTGGCCGGCGTGACTTTACGCGTGCTGCCCGAGCTGAACCTGTATGCGAGCGCCGGACGGGGCTTCGAGACGCCAACCTTCGTCGAGCTGGCCTACCGAAACGGCGGATCGGGCCTCAACTTCGCGCTCAAGCCCTCGCGCTCGTCCACGACCGAAATCGGCGTCAAGGGACGGATCGCCGACGACCATCGCGTGTCGCTCGCCTATTTCGACACCGAGACCCAGGACGAAATCGTCGTCGATACCAACTCCGGTGGGCGCAGCACTTTCAAGAACGCGTCGCGCACGCGACGCAACGGCCTCGAAGCTTCGTGGCAGGCGGTGCTGCCCGCGAACTTCGACGCGTTGGTCGCATGGACGCTGCTCAATGCGCGTTACGTCGATCCCTTCACGAGCAGCGGTCCGGTGCAGGCGGGCAACCGGCTTCCCGGCGTGCCGGCTTCCACGCTGTACGGCGAACTGCGCTGGCGGCAGCCCGCGACCGGGTTCTCGACCGCGCTCGAAGTCCGGCGCAACGCAAGGGTTTTCGTCGACGACGCCAACAGCGACGCGGCCGAGAGCTATGTGGTGACCAACGTGCGCGCCGGATTTGAGCAGCGCGGAGAGCGCTGGCGGCTTTCGGAGTTCATCCGCGTCGACAATATCGCCAACAAACGCTATGTCGGGTCGGTCATTATCGCCGACGGCAACCGCCGCTTCTTCGAGCCTGCGCTGCCAAGGAGCGTGTCCTTCATCGTCAACGGCCGGCGCGAGTTCTAGGATCGCCGCAATGCTGGTGCCGCGCACCCTCCCCGGCCTGCTCGAGGCGCGTGCCGCAAGAGCGACGCCCGCCCTCATCGAGCGCGATCGTCCCGTGTCTTACGCGCAGATCCTCGAAGAGAGCCGCCGCGTCGCAACGGGACTTGCCGGGCTCGGCGTCGCAGCCGGCGATCGCGTGGCGCTCTGGCTGCCCAACGTTCCGGCGTGGCTGACCACTTTTTTCGCGTGTGCAGAGCTCGGCGCGATTGCGGTGGCGGTAAACACGCGTTTTCGCAGTCATGAGCTCGCCGATATCGTGTCGCGCTCAGGCTGCAAGGTGCTGGTCTTCTGGCCGGGATTCCAGCGCACGGATTTCGGAGGCGTGCTCGCCGCTTGCAAGCCGCGGGCACTCGCGGACATAACGTCGGTAGTGGTTTACGCGGAACAGGGCGAAACGGTGCCCGCCTCGGTTCTGGGCAAGCCCGCAACCGCTTTTGCCGCGCTTGCCGCTTCGGCGCCGGTGGCCGCGTCCGCGGCCCACCCCGATGCAGGCTGCGCGATCTTCACTACTTCAGGGACCACCAAGGCGCCGAAATTCGTCCTCCACGACCAGAGGACGCTCGTCGCGCACGCGTTCGACGTCGTGCGCGGCTTCGGGCTGCACGAAAGGAGCGTGAGCTACCTTGGGCCGCCGCTCTGCGGCGTGTTCGGCGCGTGCAACGCGCTGGCGGCGATTGCGGCGGGACGGCCGCTGGTGATGACGCCCTCGTGGGACGCGGCCGAAGTGCTGCGCCAGATCGACCGCCATGGCGTCACCCATCTCAATGCGACCGACGATGCGATTGCGCAACTGCTCGCCGCGACGCCGCGCACTCCGGCGCTGCCTACGGTGGAGTTCATGGGGTATGCGGCGTTCAACCCGGCCCTCGAAGGAATCGTCGCGTGCGCAGAGGCGCGCGGCCTGAAGCTCGTGGGCCTTTACGGCATCAGCGAAATCCAGGCGCTGTTCGCGCGCCAGGACCAGCGTGCGCCGCTGGAGGACCGCAAGCTGGCCGGCGGCCGGCCGGTGAACGTGGACGCGCGCGTGCGCGCGCGCGATCCCGAGTCCGGTCGCGCGCTTGCGGATGGCGAGTCGGGCGAGCTCGAATTCCTCGCACCCGGCAGCCGCATGGTCGAGTACTTCGGCGATCCGGAAGCCACCACCTCGGCGATCACACCAGACGGCTGGTACCGCTCCGGCGACCTGGGCTACACGCTGGCCGATGGCCGCTTCGTGTATCTGACGCGCATGGGCGACTCGCTGCGCCTTGGCGGCTTCCTCGTGAGCCCGCTCGAAATCGAGAGCGTGGTGCAGGAGGTCGAGGGCGTCGACGGGTGCCAGGTGGTCGGGGTAAGCGTGAGCACAACTGCGGGCAATGCGCTGAAACCCGTGGGCTTCGTCACGCTGAAGCCCGGCGTCACGCTCAACGAGGTCGCGGCGATCCACCATGTTGCCGCAAAGCTCGCGGGGTACAAGGTGCCGGTGCGCCTGTTTGCGATCGACGCCTTTCCGGTGACCGAAGGCACCAATGCCACCAAGATCCAGAAGCACAAGCTGCGCGACCTTGCGCAGGCGAAAATGGCCGGCGGATGAAGAGTTCCGGCGCCCCGGATTGCCTGCGACGCCGTGCACGGACTAGACTAGCGGCGCAAACGCGAACTGACGCGCGTCCGATCGAATAATTTCCAGCGATGATTTTCCCCGGGAGGGAGCCATGAAAGCAATCTCTGTATTGGCGGGCGCGGTCTCGATTGCGCTGTGCGGCTTGTCGATGGCACAGGCGCCATCGACACTCGACGCGGTGAAGGCCAAGGGCCATGTGCAGTGCGGCGTAAACACCGGCCTGGCCGGCTTCTCGCAGCCCGACAGCAAGGGCGTCTGGAAAGGGATCGACATCGACCTGTGCCGGGCCGTCGCGGCAGCGGTGTTCGGCGACGCGAACAAGGTGCGCTATACGCCGCTGACTGCGCAACAGCGCTTCACGGCGCTGCAATCGGGCGAGGTCGACATCCTCTCGCGCAATACGACCTGGACGGTATCGCGCGACACCAGCCTGGGTCTCAATTTCGTCGGCGTGAACTACTACGACGGCCAGGGATTCATGGTGCCGAAGAAACTCAACGTGACCAGCGCCAAGCAGCTGAACGGAGCCACCGTCTGCGTGCAGCCGGGCACGACCACGGAGCTCAACCTGTCGGACTATTTCCGCTCCCACCGGATGACCTTCAAGCCGGTGGTGATCGAAAAGCTCGACGAAGTCCTGAACGCGTATTTCTCGGGCCGCTGCGACGTGTTCACGACCGACGTGTCGGGCCTCGTTTCGACGCGCGGCACGCGCGCGCCGAACCCCGCCGACCACCTCATCCTGCCCGAGGTGATCTCCAAGGAGCCGCTCGGGCCGGC
>JANMXB010000656.1:0-5830 GCA_031380765.1 Pseudomonadota bacterium
GCGGCAGGCGCCGGGGTGGATTACGGCCACCTGGAGATGCCTGCGGTCATGCGCAACAACCGGGCCCGCCAGGCCGAGGCACTGGCGCAAAGCGGCGTGGACAAGTACGACATCCCGGCGTTTTTGCGCAAACAGGCCGACTGAGCGCACGCCATCGCCCCGAAACCCGGTTCTCGACCTTGCCGGGCGGACCGGATTTTGGGGTGGGTTGAGCTATTGCATTGCAGCAGACCTGTTACAAAGTGCTACACTCGTGCGGAAACAGGCACTTATAATTTCGAAGTTCCCCGGTTTCACCGGTCCTACTCTGCCCGATGCTTCGCCAGCGCACACTCAAAGCACTTACCCAGGTCACCGGGGTAGGACTTCACACCGGGCAGAAAATCCGCATGGTGTTGCGTCCGGCCCAGCCGGAGACCGGTGTCGTCTTTCGCCGGATCGATCTGGAGCCGGTCTGCGACATCCGCGCCAGCGCGCAAGCGGTCGGCGAAACCCGTCTTTCCTCATGTCTGGTGCAGGGTGCCGCCCGTGTCTACACGGTCGAACACCTCATGTCGGCGTTGTCGGGACTTGGCGTGGACAACGTGTTTGTCGACCTTGACGGGCCCGAAGTTCCGATCATGGACGGGAGCGCGGCGCCCTTTGCGTTCCTCATCCAGGCCGTGGGCATCGAGGAACAGTCAGCCCCGAAGCGCTTCATCCGCATCCGCAAACGCGTCGACGTAGCCGAAGGCGACAAATGGGCGCGGCTCGACCCGTTCAACGGCTACAGGCTGTCGTTCTCCATAGTGTTCGACCACCCGGTGATCGAGAAGAGCAACCAGTCGGTCACCGTCGATTTCGCCCAGACTTCCTACCTGAAGGAAATTGCGCGCGCGCGCACTTTCGGATTCATGCAGGACGTGGAGCAGCTGCGGGAAGACGGGCTCGCGCTGGGCGGCGGTCTGGACAACGCGGTGGTCCTGGACGAATACCGCGTGCTCAATTCCGAAGGCCTGCGCTTTGGCGACGAGTTCATCCGCCACAAGGTGCTCGACGCGATCGGCGATCTGTACCTGCTGGGCAATCCGATGCTTGGCGCTTTCAGCGCGCACAAGTCGGGGCATGCGCTCAACAACCGCCTGCTGCGCGAGCTCATCAGTCAGCCCGACGCGTGGGAAATGGTGACCTTCGAGCGCGCCGAGGAAGCGCCGGCCGGCATACTCGGGCTGGCCCGCCAGCCCGCCTGACGCGCGCCGGGCCGGGTGCTCGTCCTTCGTATCGTTGGCCTGCTTGCCGTGATCGCGTTCGGCGTCTGCGCGTTGGCGTGGGTCTTCACCGGGGACCGGAAATATCTCCGGATGGCGTGGCGCGTTTTTCAGTTCGCGCTGGGCGCGATCCTGCTGTTCCTGGTCCTGCTGTTCTTCGAGCGCCTCGTTGTCATGGTGTAAGGTTGTGGCGCTCGAGTAACGTTTTCAAGGCCTTACGAAAGGCCGAGTCTGGTAGCCGCCCATAAAGGACGACAAGCTCCCGCAAGGCTGCCCCAGTAAGGTGCGCTTGCTTCGGGGCGGTGTCGGGCGGCTCGCCTATGCCGGGTTGCACCCTCACGGAAACTGAATTAACCTGCGACCGCTGTTTCGTAATGTAGGTGCCAAGGCTTTCCGACAATAGCCTGAGTTTGGCTGCAGCCGCGCCGTTTGCGGCAAGAAGAACAAGTTTGCCGTCCTTGAAATTGGCGACCTGCACGAGGGGCGCCAGCTCAGGAGGAAGAAAACCTTTCAGCAGCTTCGAGAGCGCCTCGATTTCGCGCACTTTCTCGAAGACCGGCTGAAAATCGCCGTCCGCCGAGAAAAAACGGTTGATCTTGAGGGCAGGCATGGATCCCGCGTCCAGAGGAGTGATAGTTGCAGATCATTGTAATCTCTGACCGGCTGGCGAAAGCGAAAACGGTCACCCTGACCACGCGCCACCTCTTCGTCTCGGCGCTCTTGGGCGGGGTCATGCTCGCGGGCCTTACGATCGGTCTGTACGCGCTCACATTTCGCCTCGCGGGTGACGTGAAAATCCCTTTCATCCACGCCATCGTTCTGTCCGCCCGGCAGGGCGAGACGCAGAAGGCGAGCGAATTCGTACAGCAGAACCTCAACGCGATGGCCGTCAAGCTGGGTGAAATGCAGGCGCAGCTTACCCGCCTGGACGCTCTGGGCGACCGACTGTCGACCGTGGCCGGCATCAAGCCTCAGGAATTCCGCCTGAACGAATCCCCGGGCATGGGCGGCGCCCAATCCACCGCGTTCCCCCCGCAGGACCTGTCGATGGAGGAATTCAATCGCAAACTCGCCATGCTTTCCCGCCAGATGGACAACCGCACCGATCTGCTGGGGGTGCTGGAAGCGCAGATGTTCGAGCAGGCCGTGAAGAAAAAGCTGCTGCCAACGATGCTGCCGGCGAATGCGAGCTTCAACTCCTCGACTTTCGGCGTGCGTATCGATCCGTTCACGGGACAGAACACGATGCATGAAGGAATCGACTTCATGGTCGACGCGGGCACCGAAGTGGTTGCTGCCGCCGGCGGGGTCGTGCACTTCGCCGGCATGCATCCGCAGTACGGATACATGATCGACATCGACCACGGGAACGACCTGGTCACGCGGTATGCGCATTGCTCGAAGCTGCTGGTCAAGGAAGGCGACTTTGTCCAGCGTGGCCGCAAGATTGCGGTGAGCGGCGCCACGGGCCGTGCTACCGGACCGCACCTGCATTTTGAAGTCCGCTATCGCGGTGCTGCACAGAATCCCGGGCGTTTTCTGTACGCCACCGCACTGCCTTCCCGCCTGGCGCGCGCGACCCGCTAGCCGCGGCCCTGCCCCGGGGGCGCACCCGGTACCCCGTGCTAAAATCTTGATTTTTTTCGAAACGGCGCCATCTTTGCCGTTCTGCTGCGGTGTTTGCCGCAGCCTACCCCGGCCAGCATGATCACCAGAGTCCTCACCAAGATATTCGGCAGCCGCAATCAGCGCCTGCTCAAAACCTATGGCCGCAACGTCGAGCGCATCAATGCGCTCGAGCCGGAGATCTCGGCGCTTTCCGACCAGGCGCTGCGCGCGAGGACCGACGAATTCCGCAAGCGCTTCGCCGCGGGCGAAACGCTCGACGAACTGCTGCCCGAGGCTTTTGCCGTGGTCCGGGAGGCGGCGGTCCGCACCCTCAAGATGCGCCATTTCGACGTCCAGCTGCTGGGCGGAATGGTGCTGCATGCCGGCAAGATCGCGGAGATGCGCACGGGCGAAGGCAAGACGCTGATGTCCACCCTGCCGGCCTATCTGAACGCAATCGCGGGCCAGGGCGTGCACATCGTGACGGTGAACGACTATCTCGCGCAGCGCGATGCGGACTGGATGGGCAAGATCTACGGGTTCCTCGGCCTCGGCGTCGGCGTGAACCTGTCGCAGCTCGAAGCCGAAAAAAAGCGGGCGGCCTATGCCGCCGACATCACCTACGGCACCAACAACGAATTCGGCTTCGACTACCTGCGCGACAACATGGCGATGCACGTGGAGGATCGTTATCAGCGGAGCCTGAATTTCGCGATCGTCGACGAAGTCGACTCGATCCTGATCGACGAGGCGCGTACCCCGCTCATCATCTCGGGGCAGGCCGAAGACCGCACCGAGCTCTACCATCGCATGAACGAAGTCGCCCCGCTGCTGACCAAGCAGGCGGTGGAGGACGGCCCCGGCGATTTCTGGGTCGACGAGAAAAACCACCAGGTGCTGATGTCCGAGACGGGCCATGCCCACGCCGAGGAAATCCTCGTGCGCGTCGGCCTCCTGCCCGAGGGCGCAAGCCTCTACGAGCCGACCTTCATCAATCTGGTCCATCACCTCTACGCGGCGTTGCGCGCCCACCACCTGTTTCACCGCGACCAGCAGTACGTGGTGCAGAACGACGAGATCATCATCGTCGACGAGTTCACCGGGCGCCTCATGCAGGGCCGCCGCTGGTCCGACGGCCTGCACCAGGCCGTCGAAGCGAAGGAAAACGTTCCGATCCAGGCCGAGAACCAGACGCTCGCCTCGATCACGTTCCAGAATTATTTCCGCATGTACGCGAGGCTTTCCGGCATGACCGGGACGGCGGACACGGAAGCCTACGAATTCCAGGAAATCTACGGCCTTGAGACCGTGGTGGTGCCCACGCACCGGCCGATGATCCGCAACGACCGCCTCGACCAGGTGTTCCGCACCGGCAAGGAGAAATACGATGCGATCATCGAAGACATCAAGGACTGCCATGCGCGCGGCCAGCCCGTCCTCGTGGGCACGACTTCCATCGAGAGCTCGGAGCTGCTTTCGGGAATGCTCAAGAAGGACAAGGACCTCCCGCACCAGGTCCTGAACGCCAAGCAGCACGAGCGCGAGGCGCAGATCATCGCGCAGGCCGGGCGGCCGAAGATGGTCACCATCGCGACCAACATGGCCGGCCGCGGCACCGACATCGTGCTGGGAGGCAACGTCGAGAAGCAGTGCGAGCTGATCGAGGCCATGGAAGGACTAGATGCGGGACCAAACGCGGGCCTCGACGCCGCGGAAAAGAAGCGCCAGGTCGAAACCCTCAAGAGCGAGTGGCAGCAGCTGCACGACCTGGTCATCCGCGAGGGCGGCCTGCACATCATCGGCACCGAACGCCACGAGTCGCGCCGCGTCGACAACCAGCTGCGCGGCCGCTCCGGCCGCCAGGGCGACCCGGGCTCGTCGCGCTTTTACCTGTCGCTCGAGGATCCACTGCTGCGCATCTTTGCCGGCGAGCGCATCAACAAGATCATGGTCATGCTCAAGATGCCCGAGGGCGAGGCGATCGAGCACCGCATGGTCACCAATTCGATCGAAAGCGCGCAACGCAAGGTCGAGGCGCGCAACTTCGACATCAGGAAGCAGCTGCTCGAATACGACGACGTCTCCAACGACCAGAGGAAGACGATCTACCAGCTCAGGAACGAGCTGATGGATTCCAAGGACGTGTCCGGGCGGATCGCCGATCTGCGCGAGGGCGTGGTCACCGATATTTTCCGCACGCATGTGCCGCCCGAAAGCGTGGAGGAACAGTGGGACATCGCGGGCCTCGAAAAAACCCTGGCCGCCGACCTGCAGCTCGAATTGCCCGTCAAGGAGTGGCTCGAGAAGGAGCCCGACCTCACCGACGACGCGGTGCTCGCGCGCATCATCGAAAAGGCCCACGAGTCCTACGAGGCAAAGGTCCCTCCGGGCGCGGAAGAATCGTTCCGCCAGTACGAGCGGTACGTGATGCTGCAGATCCTCGACTCGCACTGGCGCGAGCACCTCGCGGCCCTCGATCACCTGCGCCAGGGCATCCACCTGCGCGGCTATGCGCAGAAGAACCCCAAGCAGGAGTACAAGCGCGAGGCGTTCGAGCTGTTCGGCGCGCTCATCGAGGCCGTGAAGCTGGAGGTCACGCGCACGCTCGTGGCCGTCCAGATCAAGTCGGAGACCGCGCTCGAAGTGCCTGATGCGGCACCGGCGCTCGAAAACATCAGCTACCAGCACGCCGATCCCGATGCCGCGCTGTCGCCACCCGAAGAGGTCGCCGCCGCCGCACTTACCCCGCCGGCCGAGGAAAAACCGAGCCAGCCGTTCGTGCGCCACGGCGGGAAAGTGGGTCGCAACGAGCCTTGTCCGTGCGGGTCGGGAAAGAAGTACAAGCAGTGTCATGGGAAGCTTGCGTGAGGGTGAGCTCAAGCCGGATCCGACTTCGATTTTGTATTTGACTTCGTTTTAGAATTTATATAATCCAGTGATTTCGTAGGGGTGCACGCGCGACGCAGCCGCGCTAG
>JANMXB010000688.1:0-1988 GCA_031380765.1 Pseudomonadota bacterium
GGCAAGGAGGGCAACTTCTTCGAGCCCACCGTGATCACGGAGCTTGGCAACGACGCCAAGGCCATGAACGACGAGCCGTTCGGCCCGATGGCCATCGTCAACCCGTTCAAGACTTTCGACGATGCGGTCAGGGAAGCCAACCGCCTGCCTTTCGGCCTCGCCGCCTATGCGTGGACCAAGTCGGCGAAGACCGCGAATGCCATCGCGTCCTCGGTCGAGACCGGCATGATCACCATCAACCACCTGGGCCTCGCGATTCCGGAAGTGCCGTTCGGCGGCGTCAAGGATTCGGGCTACGGCTCCGAAGGCGGCACCGAGGCGATCGAGGCTTACCTTAACCCGAAGTTCGTGTCGCAGGCCGGGCTCTAAAACGGTCCGCAGCGTGGCGAGGCCGCGTGTCGGCATGGTTGGGCTCGGAATCATGGGCTCGGCCATGGCGGCAAACCTCGTGCGGGGCGGATTCGAAGTCATCGGATACGACCCCCTGCCCGCTTGCCGCGCGCGGCACAGGAAGCACGGCGGTGTCGATGCGAAAAGCGTGGCAGAGGTTGCGCGAGTTGCCGAAATCATCATCACTTCGCTGCCTTCGGCGCAGGTGCTCGCGCAGGTAGCGAGCGCCATTGCGCAAGCCGGGAATCCAAACAACGTGGTCATCGAAACCAGCACGCTGCCCATTCCGGTCAAGGAGGCGGCGCGCAAGAGAATGGCAAAATCCAGGGTGACGCTGCTCGACTGCCCGTTGAGCGGCACCGGTGCGCAGGCGCGCGTCAAGGACCTGGTCGTTTACGCCAGCGGCTCGCGCGCCGCGATCCGCAAATGCATCCCGGTGTTCGAGGGCTTTGCGCGCGGCCACTACGACCTGGGCCGCTTCGGCAACGGATCGAAGATGAAATTCGCCGCCAACCTGCTGGTGGCGATCCACAACGTTTCGGCTGCGGAAGCGGTGATCCTGGCGCGCAAGTCAGGGCTCAACGCGGCGCTCGCGGTGAAAGTGCTGGGCGACGGCGCGGGCTCTTCGCGCATGCTGCAGGTCCGCGGCCCGATGATGGCCAGGCGCAGCTACAGGGACGCGACGATGAAAATCGAGGTCTGGCAGAAGGACATGCGCATCATCGCGGACTTTGTCCGTGAGCTGAGAAGTCCCGCGCCCCTCTTCAACGCCTCCCGCGCAATCTACGACGCCGCCATGAAACGCGGCCTCGCGAAATCCGATACCGCCGCAGTCTGCGCCGTCCTCGAATCCCGCAAAAAAAATAAGTAGGGTCAGAGTCGACTTTCGACAAGTCGACTCTGACCCTACTTAAATTCCAGTTGCGAAATGGGACTTGTAAAGCGTGTGGCGAAAAGCCAGTCTGCGGCAGGAGGAATCCTAACCTCGAGGGGAAACCCGAAATGAGCATCCGAAAGTCGATATCGGTCGCAGCTCTTGTCCTGGCGGCCGTCGCTTCAACCCCGGCAACTGCGCAGGACGGATTTCCCGCGAAACCGCTCCGCAGCGTCGTCACTTTCGCCGCCGGCGGCGGCCCCGACATCATGGCGCGCATCGGTGCGCAGAAGCTTACGACCAACATCGGGCAAGCGGTGGTCGTCGACAACCGCGCCGGCGCGACCGGCATCATCGGCGCAGACATCGTCGCCCACGCGCCCCCCGACGGCTACACGATCCTGCTCGGTACGCCGGCGCCGCTGTCGATCGCCGGCGGTTCCGGCCGCAAGCTCAACTCCGACCCGATCAAGGATTTCGTCTGGGTCACACAGGGCGTGCTGCTCACGCCGATCATGGTCGTGGCGCCGAATGCGCCGTACAAGACCGTGGCCGACCTGATCGCGGTGGCGAAGACCAAGCCGGGCGCGATGACATACGCGTCGGCCGGCATCGGCACCTCGCAGCACCTCGCCGGCGAGCTCTGCAAGCAGATGGCCGGCATCGACGCGCTGCACGTGCCTTACCATGGCGGCGTGATGGGCATGGCGGCAATCGTCAGCGG
>JANMXB010000733.1:0-23384 GCA_031380765.1 Pseudomonadota bacterium
ATTTCGACTTCGTTTCGGTTCGCCATTCGACGCGTTGCTCGTTCTGTGGGGCTTCGGCACCCCAATCAAGTGGCTTGGCCAGCTTGTGCGCGCCCGCCGCAAGATCTATCTGGATGCGAGATATCCGAGGATCTATACCGAGTATGCGGACTTGGGCGCGCATCGGCTGCAATCCGAGCCTATGTGGCTCGTCGCGCAATTATTTGAGCCCCGCTTGCCCCGGCCCGAGCGTTTGGAGGTGCCCAGCCTTGCTGAGACAAGGAGCTCGAATCCGAATGTAATCGGAGTTGCGCCGCTCGCGGATGAGCCCCGCCGCATCATGTCTGCGCAGATGCTGGCAATTTTGCTGCGTACGATTTCGCGGCGCCATCTTGGTGCACCGGTCCGGATTTTCGTGAACTCCACTGACCGCGGTGCCCGCGAACTTATTGCAGCGGGTTTGCCGCCTGGTGTCGAGTTCTGGTTCTTTCCACAGCTAAACGACCTGGTACGCGGATTCAGCGATCTCATGCATATTTATTGCACCGATACCGGCCTATATCATCTGGCGGCCTCGATGGGCATTCCGGCCACCGTGTATTACGGACCAACGCAGCCATGGCGGAACATGATGCCCGCCCAGCCTGCCGCTCGCGGTGTGAGACTCGCTGTTCTTGGCACCGAGCATTGTGAAGAAAAGTCCTGCCAATCCCCGCTATGCATTGAAGCAGCAATTCGCGCTGTCGCCACCGATCCGGACCTGGAATCGCTTGATGGTACGCCGCCGGGTTGCCCGCTACGCATTCATCCCCTGGCGCGGCTGTCGAAAGTCACATGGCATGAAAATCCTAATAATCAAGCGTGACAAGTTAGGCGACTTGCTACTGGCGACGCCCATGTTCGCGCATCTGCGGGCAAGCCTTCCTGAAGCGGAAATCCACCTTCTAGCCAACGACTACAACGCTTGGGTAGTGGATGGGAATGCCGCCATCGACCATCGTTGGATCTACCGCCGGGTGCGGCACGCGGGCCGCGTAAGTTTCATTGCCGGGATCCAGCAGATAATGCAGGATTTCTCCCTCCGCCGCACGCAATTCGATTGGGTGATCGTTGCGAACGGGGAGGAATCGCCAAGAGCGATCGCGCGCGGACTGGCGGTGCGGGGCAACCGTTGTGTAGCCTACTGCAATCGTGACTCGCGCTATGCGCGCCTCACCGATCCATTGCCAGTCCGCCGCGATTTGCACGAAATGGACAGGATGCTGGCGCTGCTCTCCCCTCTCGGAATAGCGGCGCCAGCGGGGATCCGGCTGCCGTACTATGAGCTGCCAGAGGCGGCGTCGGCATTCGCGCGCGGCTGGATTGCCGAGCGCGGACTGCTGCAAAGCGGATACATAGTTCTCGGACTCGGTGCGAGGCGATCAAAGAAGCAGCCTTCGAAGGAGCAAATTTTGCGCTGGACCGCGCACTTCAAGGCCGAATGGGGCCTCGAGACGGTATTCATGTGGACGCCCGGAAAGTCCGATGACCCGCTCTATCCCGGCGATGACGATGTCGCGCAATCCGTGATGGACAAGCGAGCGCCGTACATTCATGCATTCAGAGGGCCGATCCGCGAGGCGCTGGGGCTTATATGGGCGGCTCGAACCAGCCTGTTCCCCGACAGCGGACTGATGCATTTCGCAGCCGCGAGCCCGGGCGGGGTACTTGGTTTGTTTGCCGAGGCGGACATATCGCCAAGTCCCGCCCAATGGGCGCCCCGGGGCCGCAAAACAGCCTACCTGGAGGCCCGGAAAAGCGTGACGGAACTGTCGGACTCACTCGTGTTTGGCAAAGTTCAAGCCCTGTTGGGCTGACGCTTTTCGCCGTAGACGGCGGGATTCAGGCTCGGGTCGTTATACATTTTGAACTGGCGATAGATTTTGAACCACGCTTCGCCGCGTAAAGACTCTGCGAGCAGGCGGTCGAAGCATCCAGCTAGATCGCGGCGTTGCTCCAGGAAGCGCAACAGTCGCAACCCGCAATTTTCAATGTGGGCCTGGTCAACGTCAGCGCGGACAGTTTGAAAACGCATATGGTGAATTTTGAGACTCAGGATCGACAAGCGGTCGACCATTGAGCCTGCGGCTTCGGAATTGAGTTTCGCGCCCGGCTTGCGCTCCACTTTGGACAATCCCTCCAGCAGCGTCTCGTCAATGCGCTCGATGGCGTCATTTCTCTTCTGATTGAAACCATCGATCGCACGCTTGTTGGCCGCTATCTCGGCCGCGGGGACCCGCTGACGCCGCGCGAGGTCTTCCTCATCCCATAGCAGGCAGTTGTAGCGATGATTTAGTTCAAGCGGCTGCCAGAAACCCGTCGGGTGCCGCGCCGCCGCGGATTTCGCCCATTCTTTCATTGAGTGGCACCAGTCATGAAAAGCCACTATCTCTTCGGATCTCGGTCGCTCGAACATTTTCAGCCTTCTCGCAAGCGATTCAGTTCCGCCAGCTTGGCATACTTCATAAAGCTGGTCATGCAGCCGATCGCGATGTGTGCAAGTCCCGGCATTCCGTCAAGAAATCCCAGTCGGAATACGTAGAATTTTGCGAATCGCACCAACGGACTGCCGATCATGTGCAGCACATTGGCTGACTGGCCGCGCTCGTACATTTGCCGTGCGGCCAGTGTCGAGTAGCGATTCTGCTTTTCAAGATAGCCGCGGAGATCTTCAGCCGACTCATGCAGGAGATCGCCGTCCAGAGCTTCAGGAGTCACTGCGTAAAGAACCTTCTCATGCACAGTATCGTCGCTCCATCGGGCTGAACGCCGGTCGAATAACCGTGGGCTCCAGTCTGGATAACCTTCTCCGTGCCGAAGCCATCGGCCGAGAAACCGGTTGCAGCGAGGCATCCGGTATACGGGCGTAGTCGGTTTGCGAAGCGCCTGCGTGATGCTGGCAGCAAGCTGTGGCGATACGTATTCGTCTGCGTCGATGCACAGGACCCAATCGTGGCGGGCCTGGTCAACGGCAAACTGCTTCTGCCGGCCAAATCCCATCCATTCACAACTCACCACCCGGGCGTTGAAACGAAGCGCGATTTCACGTGTGCCATCCGAGCTGCCGGAATCGACGACGACTATTTCGTCGCAAAAGCCGAGAGAAGACAGGCAGGCGTCGAGCCGGGCAGCTGCGTTTTTGGTAATCAGCACTGCCGAGAGCGCGGCATCGGTGCAATCGGTCAAGGAGTAATCCCGTATAATCGAGCGAACCTGCAAGCCGCATTTTAGCTCACGCTCAGGGTTCGACCCTGTAGAGCGCTCAGCGTCGTGGTCGCATTTTTCCTAGTCGAACGCCATGCGAATTCTGTTCGTAAAAACGTCTTCGCTCGGCGACGTGGTTCATCACTGTCCCGCGGTTACGGATGTGCGTCGCAGTTTTCCCGACGCGGTTATTGACTGGGTGGTGGAGGAAACATTCGCTGGAATCGTGGCGCTGCATCCGGCGGTTCGCAAGGCAATTCCCATTGCGGTGCGCCGGTGGCGTCAGACAGTGTTTCTGCCATCGATCTGGAAGGAGATATTTGCTTTCCATCGGTTGCTCGGTGCCGAGCGCTACGATCTCGTAATCGATACCCAGGGATTGCTGAAAAGCGCATTGATTGCCGTGTCGGCACACGGCGTCAGGCATGGGTTTGACGCCGATAGTGCGCGCGAACCAATTGCAAGCATGTTTTATCATGTCGATCATTCGGTAATCCGCGAAATGCACGCGGTCGAACGAAACCGGACCCTGACCGCCAAAGTTCTCGACCTTGAATCCATCCCTCAATGCGACTATGGGCTCGTGCCACGAAATGAAAGTCCGATTTCGCTGACGATGCCATATTGCGTATTGCTGAGCATGACAAGCCGCACTGACAAGCTGTGGCCGGAGGAACGCTGGGGCGAACTTGCAAGGGAACTGGCGACACGCGGATGCGAAAGCGTGCTGCCGTGGGGAAACGCAATTGAACGAGCCCGGTGTCAAAGAATCGTTGGTTTGGCAGGTTCAGGCATCGTGCCGCGTCCGCTTTCGCTGGACGAATTGGCGAGCCTGATGATGCATGCGCGAAGCGTCATTGGAGTGGACACGGGGCTCGCCCATCTTGCAGCCGCGCTCAACGTGCCCGCAATCGGCTTGTTTATTCCCTCGGATCCGCGGCTCACCGGCTTGTACGGCGCGGGAAAGATGGCCAATCTGGGCGGGCTTGGAAAAATGCCAACGGTAGGGGACACGCTGGAAGCGATCGAGGCGATCGCCTGATGTTGCGGGCGGGTTATTCGCTCTTCCTCTGGCTGGCGTTTCCTTTGCTGGCGCTCAGGCTTTGGTTGCGGAGTGTGCGTGAACCGGGCTATTCCAAGAGGCTGGAAGAACGATTCGGTCGCTTCAAGATGGAAACTCGAGCGCCGCTTATCTGGGTCCACGCGGTCTCCGTCGGCGAAGTTCGCGCGAGCGCACCGCTAGTTGCTGCGCTGACGAAAAGGTATCCCGAATATGCGCTTCTCGTTACGTGCATGACCGCTGCGGGCCGGGAGGCGATCGACCAGGTCTACGGCAAGAATGTGTTGGCGGCGTATTTGCCGTACGACTATCCGTTTGCGGTACGAAGATTTCTCGATCATTTCCGCCCGCGCATGGGCATCCTTATGGAAACCGAAATTTGGATCAATCTTCTTGCCGAGTGTCGGCGCCGTTTGCTCCCGGTAGTGCTCGCAAATGGTCGCATGTCGTCAAAATCAGCGAAGGGCTACCGCCGGTTATCCGCGCTCACGCGCCCGGCCTTCGAGAGCCTCGCGGCCGCATGTGCACAAAGCGAATCCGATGCCGACCGGCTCGCTTCGCTTGGCGCTCACCATGTAAG
This sequence comes from Pseudomonadota bacterium, assembly GCA_031380765.1. Classification (GTDB taxonomy): domain Bacteria; phylum Pseudomonadota; class Gammaproteobacteria; order Burkholderiales; family SG8-39; genus SZAS-79. Next base: position 4,863 of record JANMXB010000733.1, read on the forward strand.
TGTTTGCGGAAATCTGAAATTCGACGTTCAGCCGGACGCGCATCTCCTCGCCGCGGGGGTCGAACTCAAGCGTTCGTTTGGACAAAAAAAGGTGCTCGTGCTAGCGAGTACGCGGGAAGGCGAGGAAGTCCTGCTGCTCGGTGCGCTACGCGACCGCCTTTCTGAAAACATGTTGCTTGTCATAGTCCCGCGGCACCCTCAGCGGTTCGACGAAGTGGCCGCGCTTCTCGCTGGCGCGGGATTTTCTTATGCCCGGCGCAGTCTTGGCGAATCGGCAGCCGCAAGAAGGGTACTTTTGGGCGACACGATGGGCGAAATGCCGGTCTACTACGCGGCCGCGGACGTAGCCGTCATCGGGGGGACTATGCTGCCTTACGGGGGACAAAACCTAATTGAAGCCTGTGCCATCGGAGTGCCTGTGATACTTGGCCCGCATGTGCACAATTTCAGCGAGGCGACGCATGCTGCAGTCCGCTGCGGCGCGGCAATTCAGGTTGCGGACGCAGCTGAAGCAATTCGCAGCGCCTTTGCACTTCTGGACGATCCAGCGCGCCGCGAGGCAATGGGAAGCGCTGGACTGGCGTTTTGCGCCAGGCATCGCGGCGCAACTGCCCGGCATGTTGCCTCGATACAGGGGTTCCTGACGCCCGACCTGTAGATGCGGGCGCGCGTCGTGCCCCGCACTTAGAACTGCAGTGCCTTGTTGACTTCGTCCAGGTCCTCCTCCTTGAGGCTTCCTGCGGCGGCCTTCAGCCTGAGGTAGTTCGTAATCGTGTTGTACCGGGCGGTCGCGAGGTCGCGCCTGGTTGAAAACACCTGTTGTTGCGCGTTGAGAACATCAATGTTGATGCGTACGCCCACCTCGTACCCGAGCTTGTTCGAATCGAGGGCGCTCTGGCTGGACACGAGGGCGGCTTCGAGTGCGGAAATTTGCGCGATGCCGTTGATCACTCCCAAATAGGACTGGCGCGACGAAAGGGCGCTGGATCGGCGTGCATTTTCAAGGTCCTGCTTCGATTTCTCGAAGTTGGCGGCGGCCTCCCTTTCACGCGATGAAATGAATCCGCCCTGATAGAGCGGAACCGCAACCTGCAATCCGATTGCCGTCGGGGTGATAAGGCTGCCAGTCGCCGAGATTGTGGAGCCGGTCTGATTGGTCTGGCCAACATTGGCGACGAGGTCGACGGTGGGATAGTTGACGGCGCGGGTTCGCTTGATTTCCAAGCCGGCGATTTCGCTCGCCGCTTCCTGGATCAATACGGGGAAGCTCTGCCTTTCTGCAATCTCAACCCAGTTTTGCATGTTATTCGGATTCGGCGGCGCCAGCTTTACGTCACTGCGGAGCGGCTTCAGCTTGTCATAGGCCTTACCTGTTACCTGCTGGAGGGTGCGTTGCTTTACCTCGAGGTCGTTAAGCGCTGAAATTTCCTGAGCGGCACTGAGGTCGTATCGCGCCTGCGCTTCATGTGTGTCGGTAATCGTCGCAGTACCGACCTCGAAGTTGCGTTTCGCTTGCGCCAGCTGCTCTGAAATGGCTGCTTTTTGAGCGCGTACCAGCGCCAGCGTGTCCTGTGCCGAAAGAACTTCAAAATACGCCTGCGCCGCCCGGACCACGAGATCTTGGGCCGCCTGTCCGAATACGGCCTCCGCCTGACGGACCTGGAATTCCGCTTGGTCGTACTGCACCCAGTTCTGCGGCCGGAAGACAGGTTGGGAGAGCATTAACTGGTACGTTCCCGTATTGAACGTGCGCGTTGTCGGGACGGCTGGGTTCGATCCGCGGCCGTCAATGTCAAGGTTGGTCCGCGTAATGCCCGACGTGAAGCCGAGAGTGGGCAAAATCAGCGAGCGCCCCTGCGGCAGTTTCTCAAGGCCCGCTTGCAACGCGTAGCGCGCGGCGCCGTACTGCGCGTCGTAACTTCTCGCGTCGCGGAAGACCTGCAGCAGATCCTCCGCCCCTGCCGGGACGGGGAATACCGCCGCGGAAGCGGACAAAACAATGGCGAGGATGATCCGGATCGGAGAATTCATGGCTGGCTCAGCAACTCAGTAAGTCGGCATCGACGGGTCGATCGACCGGGCCCACGCGTCGACACCGCCGGTCAGATTGTGGATCCCGGAGAATCCGGCGCGCTCGAGAAATGCTGCAATCTGCAGGCTTCGCCCGCCGTGATGGCAAATAACGACGATATCGGAATCGTTGCCGAGTTCCCCGACGCGACTGGCCACCTCGCCCATCGGAATCAACAGCGATCCGCCAATACGCACCGTATCGAATTCCCACGCTTCACGCACGTCGATCAGCTGAAACTTGTCGCCCGCGGCGATCCTGGCCTGGAGTTCGACCGGAAGCAAATGCTTCATGTTCAGAATTCGAACCGGGACGGCCGCTCGGCATTGACCAGGGGGGCGATGACAGTGTCGAACAGCTCGACGCTGGCAAAGATGCCGGGCGCTCGCGAAGTGATGAGTTTCGCAGTCATTGCGGGTGCGTTGCCGATTATGGCAAACACCCTCCCGCCCGGCGCTAGCTGATCAAGTATTGCGGAGGGGACTACTGGCGTAGACCCGGTAAGGACCACGGCGTCATAAGGCGCCTGTTTTGACCAGCCGTGGGCCGCGTCCCCTGTTTCGAGGCTCACATTGAAAATGCCGTGCCGGGTGAGGTTGCCGCGCCCGAATTCCGCCAACGCGGCGCTTATTTCCACCGAATAGACGTGCGCAGACCTGTGAGCGAGGAGTGCGGTCAGATATCCGCTTCCCGTGCCAATCTCGAGCACACGGTCTGATTTCTTCAACGCAAGCTCCTGCACAATTCTGGCTTCCATCTTCGGAGGCATCATGAATTGGGTCGAGCCGGCGGCTTCGCCGATCGGGATTTCCATATCGGTAAAAGCCAGGCTTCTGTAGGCTGGCGGAACAAATTCCTCGCGCGGTACCGCATACAGTAGATCAAGCACATCCTGGTCGAGCACGTCCCAGGTACGGATCTGCTGCTCGACCATGTTGAAGCGCGCCTGCTCGAAATTCATGGAAGCCATGGCTTGTCGATCGATGCGAGGGAAGGGCGATTAGTTTACCAAAGCGCCGCTTTTCCAAGTCAGAGAGATCGTCAGGGCCTGCAAAAACACGACCGGCACTCCCCCAAACTAAGCAGGACTCGACGCGAAACCCCGCCTGATGCCGTGCTACCCATTCGCGCGCGATTCCCCGAGTCGCGAAACTTTCCGCACGCTCGAGAGCGTCGTCGCTAGCGGCGCGATTGATCTATAATCGACCTATGTCAGCGTAGGGGTCCTGGAGAGCGTCTCCGGGTGAGAGAGTCCCTTCGAACCTGATGCGGGTAATGCCGCCGCAGGGAAGCGTTGGCCGCCTGCAACTACGCGCAAGGCGTCCCTGCCGCTCCCCCCGCGAACCAGCCAAAAGGAGCGAACATTGAGCGCCAGTCCAAAATTTCTCGCCGCTACTGCCCAAGTTGACGAAGCTGCGGTCAAATCGCTGCCCAATTCAAAGAAAGTATACGTTACCGGTTCTCGGCCCGACATCCGAGTACCGATGCGTGAGATTTCTCAGTCGGACACTCCGGCCGATTTCGGTGCGGAAGGAAATCCGCCGATCTGGGTCTACGACACATCGGGTCCCTATTCGGACCCGGCTGCAAAGATCGATATTCGATCGGGGCTGTCTGCGCTTCGTGCAGGCTGGATCGCGGAACGCGGCGATATCGACTCACTGCCCGGACCGAGTTCGTGTTTTGGAGTGGAGCGCCTGGCCGATCCAAAACTCGGCGAATTGCGATTCAATTTAAGCCGACATCCGCGTCGCGCCAAAGCCGGCAGGAACGTGTCGCAAATGCACTATGCACGCAAGGGCATCGTGACGCCTGAGATGGAGTTCGTCGCCATCCGTGAGAACCTGCGTCGCGACGAGTATCTGGAAAACCTCAGGGCCACCGGACCAATGGGTGGCAAACTGGCAGCGCTCATGGGCCGGCAGCACCGCGGCGAACGATTCGGTGCCGACATCCCGGCAGAAATATCACCCGAATTCGTGCGCAGCGAAGTGGCCCGCGGCCGCGCGATCATCCCGGCAAATATCAACCACCCGGAATCCGAGCCGATGATCATCGGCAGGAACTTCCTGGTGAAAATCAACGCCAATATCGGCAACTCGGCGCTGGGATCGTCCATTGGCGAAGAAGTGGAGAAGATGACATGGTCGATCCGCTGGGGCGGCGATACGGTCATGGACCTTTCGACCGGCAAACACATCCATGAAACGCGCGAATGGATCATCCGCAACTCTCCCGTTCCCATCGGAACCGTTCCCATCTATCAGGCGCTGGAAAAGGTCGACGGCCGGGCCGAAAATTTGACCTGGGAAATCTTCCGGGACACGTTGATCGAACAGGCCGAACAGGGCGTTGACTATTTCACCATTCATGCGGGCGTGCGGCTGCAGTACGTTCCGCTCACGGCGAACCGCATGACCGGCATCGTCTCGCGCGGCGGTTCCATCCTGGCGAAGTGGTGCCTGGCACATCACCAGGAGAATTTCCTTTACACGCATTTCGAGGATATCTGCGAGATCATGAAGGCGTACGATGTGTCGTTCTCTCTGGGCGACGGACTGCGTCCCGGCTCGATCTACGATGCCAATGACGAGGCGCAGCTCGGAGAGCTGAAAACGCTTGGTGAACTTGCCCAAATCGCATGGAAACATGACGTGCAGGTCATGATCGAAGGGCCGGGACACGTGCCGATGCAGCTGATCAAAGAAAACATGGACCTGCAGCTCGACTGGTGCAAGGAGGCGCCGTTCTATACCCTTGGGCCGCTCACCACCGACATCGCGCCAGGGTACGACCACATAACGTCCGCGATCGGCGCCGCTCAGATCGGCTGGTACGGCACCGCGATGCTGTGCTATGTGACGCCGAAAGAACATCTCGGCCTGCCGAACAAAAAGGACGTAAAAGACGGGATCATGGCGTACAAGATCGCGGCGCATGCCGCCGATCTGGCGAAAGGGCACCCTGGCGCGCAGATTCGCGACAACGCGGTATCCAAAGCGCGCTTCGAGTTCCGCTGGGCGGACCAGTTCAATCTCGGGCTGGATCCGGATACGGCGAAAGACTTCCACGATGAGACATTGCCGAAGGACAGCGCCAAGGTTGCGCACTTCTGCTCGATGTGCGGGCCGCATTTCTGCTCGATGAAGATTACCCAGGACGTGCGCGACTATGCCCAGAAACACAGCGTGTCCGAAAATGACGCGCTTAAGAAGGGCATGCAGGAGAAGGCGATCGAATTCGTGAAAAAGGGCGGCGAGATCTACCACAAGGCTTAGCGGAACCACCGGGCAACGACCGCATGTCGACCACCCTTCCATCTTCGATCGGCAAGTACCACCTCCTTGGCGAATTGGGCCGTGGCGCCACGAGTTCGGTGTATCGCGCGCGCGATACATTCGCGGAGCGTGATGTCGCAATCAAGATCTTCAACCACGCGCTGGAAGATCCCTCTTTCGGCGGCAACCACCGCAGCGCATTCCTCACCGAAGCCGCTCTGGTCGGCAAGCTGGAGCATCCGCACATCGTTTCCCTGCTCGATGCGGCGGTGGAGGACGAATACAGCTACGTGGTGATGGACTACGTCGCCGGCGGAACCCTCGCGCAGTACGCGGTCATGGACAACCTCTTGCCGCTTGAGCGAGTCGTCGAGGTGGTGTTCAAGTGCAGCCGTGCTCTCGAGTACGCCCACCGGATGGGCATCATTCACCGCGACATCAAGCCCGCGAACATCCTTGTCACCGAAGACTTCGATGTAAAGCTCGCGGACTTCGGGGTCGCCCAGCTCGAAGAAGCTACCCATACCAACATCGGCAATGCCGGTTCTCCCGCGTATATGTCACCGGAGCAACTGACGGACCGGGAGCTCACGCATCAGACGGACATCTACTCGCTCGGCGTGGTGATGTTCCAGCTTCTTGCCGGCCGCCTCCCCTTTACCGCTTCATCGCAGGCGAGTCTGATGTACCAGATCGTGAATCACGCCGCGCCCCTGTTGTCTGCCGTGCGCCAGAACCTGCCCCCCGCGATCGAGGCGATCGTGGAAAAGGCAATGCAAAAGGATATGAAGCAGCGATACCAGAACTGGATCGAATTCGGCAAGGACCTGGCGTCGCTGTTCCGCGAACTCGAGGCGCCTCGCGAGGACTTCTCCGAGACGCGCAAATTCCACCTGTTGCGCAATCTGTCTTTTTTCCGCGATTTCCGCGACGTGGAAATCTGGGAGACGCTGCGCATATCCGCCTGGCGGCATGTCCCGGCCAATCGCCTCCTGATTCAGGAAGGCGAAAGAGGCGATGGTTTTTTCATTCTCGTCGACGGCCGCAGCGAGGTTACGCGGGAAAGTCATCAACTGGCCAGCCTGGGACCGGGAGACTGCTTCGGCGAAATGCTCTACTTCGCGTCCGCCACCGCTTTGCGCAGCACGACCATACGGTCCACGACACCGGTTCTTGTACTCGAGATCAAGGCGGCATCGCTGTCGGCGGCCAGTGACGCATGCCAGGTCCAGTTCAACAAATCGTTCATGCGCATCCTCATCGAACGGCTCTCCGCGGCAAACAAGAGGCTGTCTGACCGGGCGTCCGAACCTTGAGCGGCCACGATCTCGCTTGCGCCCTGATTCTCGGTGTCGTCGAGGGCCTCACCGAATTCCTTCCTATCTCCAGCACGGGCCATTTGATCCTTGCCGGAGATTTGCTCGGATTCAATGACGAGCACGCCAAAGTTTTCGATGTGGTCATCCAGACCGGCGCAATGCTCGCCATTGTATGGGAGTACAGGGCGCGGTTTCTGAACGTGCTCGCACACGCATTCTCCGACGCGGCCGCGCGCCGGTTTATCCTGAATCTCGCCATTGCGTTCATGCCGGCGGCAGTTCTTGGACTTGGTTTTGGAAAAATGATCAAGGCCCATCTTTTCAAGCCGGTGCCGGTTGCACTGGCATTCATAATCGGCGGGTTCTTGATCCTGTGGATCGAGCGCCGTCCCCGGACCGTAACCGTCGAAAACGTTGACGACATGAACTGGAAAGACGCGCTTAAGGTTGGATTTGCCCAGGCGTTTGCGTTGATTCCCGGGACTTCCCGCTCGGGGGCGACCATCGTCGGGGGCATGCTGTTCGGCCTTTCCCGCAGGGCGGCGACGGAGTTCTCTTTTTTTCTTGCGGTGCCGACTTTGATCGCGGCTGGAGCCTACGACCTGTTCAAGAATCGATCGCTCTTAAGTGCCGATGATCTGGGCCTGTTCGCGATCGGCGCAGTCGCGGCTTTCGTCTCGGCATTTTTCTGCGTGCGGTGGCTGGTTCGCTACATTGCCACGCACGACTTCACCGTGTTCGCCTGGTACCGCGTTGTCTTTGGGGGAGCGGTCCTTCTGACGGCCTACACCGGCTTGGTGAATTGGACGACCGGCTAACCCTGAATCCACGGCAGGCCTGCAACGCGCCATCCGCCCGAAGTGTTGCGGTGACCTTCGGAGTTCTTGTCACCTTCGAATCCTTCGAGCACGTTAAAGCTCTCTCCGTACCCGGCCTGTGCGGCGGCGATTGCCGCATTGTGCGAACGTCCTCCTGACCTGCAGAGGAACATCACAGGCGTGTCCTTACCTGCATGCGATTCAAGTTGGGAAATAAAATCCGGGTTTGGCTTGCCGCCCGGCCATGTATTCCACTCCACCGCAAGGGAACCCGGCACCCGCCCGACCCATTCGAGTTCGGCCTTGGTGCGGACATCGACGAGTATTGCGCCGGCGCCCATCAGGATGTGGGCTTCCTGCGGCAGCAAGGCGCCGGCGTAAGGCAGCTTTAGTTCGCTCGCGCGTTGGCGGGCAATTTTCTTGATCGAATCGGCATCAGCCATTGGAATCCCCGCAATCCTGAATTATAGTCGCCGGAAATACCCGGACATGGTGCGTCACGCGCCCTAGTAGCGTGCATTTCTCCGGCGGGCGCATTGAAACGGTGCGTGGAGATTCGGTAGAATCCGGGTCCGGGAGTTTTGCAAGCAGGCAACCGAGCCAGTTTTCCCGTTTGGCATGGAAACTGCTCGATTCCGTTCCGTCCGGCCCCGAGGCCGGTTTCGCTTTCTATTTGCTTCTTCAGGGAGAATTAAATGCCATCGGCAGCCGATGTTTTGAAGTTGGCCAAGGAAAAAGAGGTCAAGTTTGTCGACTTCCGCTTCACCGACACGCTCGGCAAAGAGCAGCACGTGTCCGTACCGGCCAAGTATTTCACCTTGGACAAGTTTGACTCCGGCCACGCGTTCGACGGCTCGTCGATCGCCGGCTGGAAAGGCATCCAGGCTTCCGACATGTTGCTGATGCCAGACCCCAACAGCGCCCGCATGGATCCGTTTACCGACGAGCCGGTGCTCAACATTTCCTGCGACGTAGTCGAACCCTCGGATGGCAAGCCGTATGACCGCTGTCCGCGCGGAATAGCCAAGCGTGCCGAAGCCTATCTGAAGTCCTCGGGACTGGGCGATACCGCCTACTTCGGTCCGGAACCGGAGTTTTTCGTATTCGACGGGGTAACCTGGCAAGTCGACATGTCGGGCTGCTCGGTAAAGATCCGTTCGGAAGAGGCGCCGTGGTCTTCCGGCATCGATTACGAGTCCGGGAACATGGGACATCGCGCGCCGGTGAAGGGCGGCTATTTTCCGGTGCCGCCGGCCGATACGCTCCAGGACATTCGCAATGCAATGTGCATAGCGCTCGAGCAACAGGGCGTTGAAGTCGAAGTCCACCACCATGAAGTCGCGGCGCCGGGCCAGTGTGAAATCGGCACGAAATTCGCACCGCTCGTGCAGCGCGCGGACTGGATGCAGATCCTGAAATACACAGTCTGGAACGTGGCCGCATCGTATGGCAAGACTGCGACATTCATGCCCAAACCGGTGGTGGGCGACAACGGGTCCGGCATGCACGTGCACCAGTCCGTGTGGAAGGGTGGCGAAAACCTGTTTGCGGGCAGCGGCTATGCCGGCCTGTCGGAATTCGCCCTGTTCTACATTGGCGGCGTGATCAAACACGCAAAGGCGCTGAACGCGATCACAAATCCGGGTACCAACAGCTACAAGCGCCTGGTGCCGGGATTCGAGGCGCCAATCAACCTTGCCTACTCGGCGCGTAACCGTTCGGCATCCTGCCGGATTCCCTTCGTGAACAGCCCCAAGGCGCGCCGCGTAGAGGTGCGTTTCCCCGATCCCACGGCCAACTCGTACATGGCGTTCGCCGCGTTGCTCATGGCCGGCCTGGATGGCGTGCAGAACAAGATTCACCCTGGCGATCCGATAGACAAGAATCTGTACGACCTTCCGCCCGAAGAGGCCAAGAAGGTGCCCAATGTTTGCTCATCGCTCGACCAGGCGCTCGATAACCTGGACTCGGATCGCGCGTTCCTCACCAAGGGCGGGGTGTTTTCGGACGACTTCATCGACTCGTACATCGAATTGAAGATGCATGAAGTTACGCGGTTCCGCATGACGACCCATCCGGTCGAATTCGACATGTATTACTCCTCCTGACGACGCGGCGTTAGCCCGCTGGCGGATTGGTGCGTTAAGAAAGGACGGGCGTCGCCCGTCCTTTTTGATTTTTAGACCTCGATTGTAAATTTTCGATTAGTAACATACACTTGTCTGCTCGACTTAAGGTGTGTTCTTGACGATGACTGGCAGGTTCGCGAGAGTAATGCTGACTGTGGGTCTGACGACTGGGGCGGTGCTTGCCTGGGGCCAGGCTGGCACCGAAATCCAGACCATCTGGCGCTGTGTCGACCCATCCGGCAAAACGCACGTCACCAACGTCAAGGATGAGACGACGGGCAAGGATTGCAAAGTTATCCAGAGCCAGCGTGTCACGGTGATTCCCGCCTTGGCAGCACCCAAGGCCGCGTCCAAGTCGCCGTCGGGATTTCCAAAGGAGAGCGCGGGCGAGCGCGCAAGCGCGCGCGACCGGCAAAAGGCGGCGCTCGAATCGGAGTTGGCCAGCGAGGAAGCGTTGCTCGCCAAAGCAAAAGCCGAGCTCGCAGAGCAGGAGTCCATCCGCACCGGCGACGAAAGAAATTATGCGCGGGTGCTCGAACGACTGCAGAAGTACAAGGACAACGTCGAACTCCATGCCAAGAATGCAGATGAGCTTCGCAAGGAACTTGGCAAGCTGAGATAGGCGATTGCCTATCCTCAGGCACCTGTCATACCTGCGAATGAGCACCCAGTTTTCGGGGCTGGAACTGCTGCCGACCGCAGTGGCAGTCCTGGACGAGGCGTTTGTGGTTCGCTATGCAAACCCTGCGGCCGAGAGCCTCCTCGATACCGGCGTCAGGACTCTGCTTGGCCAGCCGTTCGTTCCCCTCTTCGCCGAGCAGGTGGAACTCGGCAGGACGCTCGCCGATGCGCTCGCCAACCATTGGGACTATTCCGCACGAAACGTGAGCTACCTGCGCCAGAACCACGAGCCACTGGCGCTGGTGGCAATGGTTGCGCATATCGTCCTGCCCGAGACGCCGCTACTGGTCGAGTTGCGCCCGATCGAGCAGCAGCTTCGAATCGCGCGCGAGGAGAGAATGATCGACCAGCAGGCGGCCAACCGCGAGCTCATCCGCAATCTCGCCCATGAAATAAAAAATCCACTCGGGGGCCTGCGCGGCTCAGCCCAGCTCCTGGAGCGGGAACTCGACAAGGTGGAGCTCAAGGAATACACCCAGGTAATCATCAAGGAAGCGGACCGGCTGCAGGCGCTGATGGACCGCCTGCTCACGCCGCATCGCACGCCACGGCTGGCTCCACTCAACGTCCATGAGATTCTCGAGCGCGTCAGGAGCCTGATCCTCGCCGAATTCTCCAAAGGCATCGCGATCCGCCGCAACTACGATGTCAGCGTTCCCGATCTCGTCGGCGACAAGGAGCAACTGATCCAGGCCACGCTCAATATCGCCCGAAATGCTGCTCAGGCGCTGCGCTCCGGGGCTGGGAAATCGTCCGCTCCGCCGGTGGGCGGAACGATAGAACTGCGCACCCGCATAGCCCGTCAGATCACGATCGTGAGGCAACGGCACAAGCTGGCACTAGAATTGCAAGTGATCGACGACGGCCCTGGCGTCGCGCAGGAAATCCGCGACAAGATTTTCAATCCCCTCGTGTCAGGGCGTGAGGGGGGGAACGGGCTGGGTCTGTCGTTGGCGCAGACGTTCATCCAGTATCACCGAGGGATGATCGAATGCGACAGCCGGCCCGGCCGCACCGTGTTCACAATTCTGCTGCCCCTGGGGTAACTCTCGGCGGGCGGCGTTTGTCTGGAAACTGATGAAACCAGTCTGGATCGTCGATGACGACCGTTCTATCCGCTGGGTGTTCGAAAAGGCACTCGGCCGCGAAGGCATTGCTTTCGTGTCTTTTCCGTCAGCCTCCGACGCGCTCGATGCGCTGAGCAACGGACCTCCGCAGGTGCTCGTCTCGGATATCCGGATGCCCGGACCCTCCGGATTGCAACTTCTGCAAACCGTGAAGGAGCGTCATCCGACGGTACCCGTCATTGTGATGACCGCGTATTCCGATCTGGAGTCCGCGGTTGCGGCTTTTCAGGGTGGTGCGTACGAATATCTGCCCAAGCCTTTTGACGTCGACCAGGCGGTGGACCTGATCCGGCGCGCGCTTGACGAAAGCCAGCGCGAAGCGGCGGCGCTCGAGCCGGTAGCTGAAGCGCCCGAGATTCTCGGGCAGGCGCCCGCAATGCAGGAGGTTTTCCGAGCCATCGGGAGGCTGTCGCAATCCACGGCAACGGTGCTTATCACCGGCGAGTCGGGCTCCGGCAAGGAACTGGTTGCCAGAGCGTTGCACCGTCACAGTGCGCGCGCGTCCAAGCCATTCGTCGCCATCAACACCGCGGCCATGCCAAAAGACCTCCTCGAATCCGAGTTATTTGGCCATGAACGGGGCTCATTTACCGGGGCGCAGGCACAGCGGCGCGGCCGCTTCGAGCAGGCTGACGGGGGCACGCTCTTTCTTGACGAGATCGGTGACATGCCTGCCGACCTGCAGACGCGCTTGTTGAGGGTGCTTTCCGACGGCAGTTTCTATCGTGTCGGTGGACACCAGCAAATCAAAACCAACGTGCGGGTGATCGCTGCGACCCATCAGAACCTGGACGCAAGGGTCCGCGACGGCAGCTTCCGCGAAGACTTGTACCACCGGCTGAATGTAATCCGCATCCGCCTTCCAGCCATGCGGGAAAGGAAAGTAGACATCCCACTCCTCGCAAGGCACTTTCTTACGCACAGCGCGGCACAACTCGGCGTTGACCCGAAAAGGCTATCCGACGAGGTGGTGGAACATATCGCCAGGCTCGATTTCCCGGGTAACGTCCGCCAGCTCGAAAATCTCTGTCATTGGCTCACGGTCATGGCCCCGGGGCAGGTGATCGAAGTCGGCGATCTTCCAGGTGAATTTCGCGAGCCGGTATCGCAGGCCGTGGCATCGGACTGGGTCGCCGCTCTGGAGCAGGAAGTCGAGCGTCGTCTCGGAAGAGGCGAGAGCGGGATTCTTGACTTGCTTGGCCGTCAGTTTGAAAAATCGCTGATAATCAAAGCATTGGCACAAACCGGCGGGCGTCGCATCGAGGCCGCGAATCTTCTCGGCATGGGTCGTAACACCATTACGCGCAAGATTCAGGAGCTTGGCATTGAAGACAAGGACGCCGCCTAGTCAGCGATAAAAGTTAACCGTTGGCGATTTCACTATGCGGAATCGCGAGGTACAATTCCTCTTCCTTTTGTGCAAAGCAATAGAGGAATGGCCATGTCTAGCGCGTTACCCGCCGGCGTTCAAATCACCGGACCCATCACCCCTGAATTTGCTCAGATTCTGAGCAAAGACGCGGTTGCCCTCTTAGCGCTGCTGCACCGCGCTTTCGAAGCCAGAAGGCAAGAATTATTGGCGCGCCGTGCTGCACGGCAAAAAGAGTTCGACAGCGGGACGCTTCCCGATTTCCTGCCCCAGACCAAGCCCATCCGCGACTCGCAGTGGACCATCGCAGAACAGCCCGAAGACATGCTCGACCGCCGGGTCGAGATTACCGGTCCGACCGACCGCAAGATGGTTATCAACGCCTTGAATTGCGGGGCGTCGACCTTCATGGCGGATTTCGAAGACGCGAACTGCCCGACCTGGTTCAACATGATCGACGGTCAGATCAACATCCGAGACGCGGTTCGCCGCACGATCGCGCTGGACCAGGGGGGCAAGCAGTACAAGCTGAACGACAAGACAGCGGTCCTGGTGCCACGGCCGCGTGGCTGGCACCTCGATGAAAAGCACGTACTGGTTGACGGCAAACCCGTGTCCGGCGGGATCTTCGATTTTGCGTTGCTGTTTTTCCACAACGCGAAGGAACTGCTCAAGCGTGGCAGCGGTCCGTATTACTACCTGCCGAAGATGGAGTCGCATCTTGAAGCGCGATTGTGGAACGACATTTTTACGTTGACGCAGAAAGAGCTCGGCGTGCCGCACGGTACGATCCGCGCGACCGTACTGATCGAGACCGTCGTGGCCGCGTTCGAGATGGAAGAAATTCTGTGGGAACTGAAGGACCACTCGGCGGGCCTCAATATCGGCCGGTGGGATTATATATTTTCCTGCATCAAGAAATTCCGCTCGAACAAGAATTTCTGCCTTGCCGACCGCTCGCAGGTGACGATGACCTCGCCGTTCATGCGAGCCTACGCTCTGACGCTGGTGAAAACCTGCCACAAACGTGGCGCGCCTGCGATGGGCGGAATGGCTGCACAGATCCCGATCAAGAACGATCCTGCAGCCAATGAAGCCGCCCTCGAAAAGGTTCGCCAGGACAAGCTCCGGGAAGTTACCGATGGTTGTGACGGAACCTGGGTCGCACACCCCGCGCTCGTGCCGATCGCCAAGGAAGTGTTCGATAAGCACATGCCGGCGCCCAATCAGTATGGCAAGCAACGCCCCGACGTTCACTACGGCGCCAAGGAGTTGCTCGACTTCAAGCCCGAGGGACCCATCACCGAAGCGGGCCTTCGCAACAATATTTCCGTGGGGATCCAGTACCTGGGCGCCTGGTTGGCGGGCAACGGCTGCGTTCCGGTGTTCAACCTGATGGAAGATGCGGCCACGGCCGAGATTTCCCGATCGCAGATCTGGCAGTGGATCCGTAGCGAGAAGGGCAGACTCGACGACGGCCGCAAGGTCACCGCAGAAATGGTGCGGACCCTGCTCGCCGAAGAACTTCCCAAGGTCAGGACCTATCTTGGCGAGTCTGCGTGGAAGGAGGGAAACTACGAAGAGGGCGCGGAGCTCTTCGGCCGGCTTACAACCGGAGACTACGTCGAATTCCTCACTTTGCCTGCGTACGCCCTGATCGACTAACGCGTATCGAATGTCAGGAAGTTGGCTGGAGACTGGCTCCTGAAGCGGACTCTAATGAGATTTCTGTCAGGAGAGATCGACGATGACCGGAGTGTGATCGCTCGGACGTTCGAGCCTGCGTGGCGCCTTGTCGATGCTGCAGGCAGTACATCTTGAGACCAATGCGGGCGAAAGCAGGATGAAGTCAATCCGAAGCCCGGCGTTCCTGCGAAAGCCCAGCATCCTGTAATCCCACCACGAGAAAGCCTTCTCTGCCTGCTCGAACAGGCGGAACGCGTCCTTCAGGCCGAGATCGAGAAGCGCGCGGAATGCCGCGCGCTCAGGTTCGGAAACGTGAATCTGGCCTTCCCACGCTTTGGGGTCGTGAACGTCACGATCCTCGGGAGCGATATTCAGGTCCCCGAGGACCGCAAGCTGTGGATGCCGCGCCAGCTCCTCGCGCAGCCATTCGCGCAGCGCAGCGTACCACTGGAGCTTGTACTGGTATTTGTCCGAGTCCAGGGACTGTCCGTTCGGTGCATACAGGCACACTATGCGAACGCCGCCAACGGTGGCCGCAATGACACGCTTGTGCTCATGCACGAATCCGGGAATGCCCATCTGGACATCTTCGAGCGGGCTGCGCGCGAGGATCGCCACGCCGTTATAGGTCTTCTGTCCCGAGAACGCCGATGCGTAGCCGACCGCTGTGAGCTCGTCGCGCGGAAACTTCGCATCCTCCAGCTTGAGCTCCTGCAGACAGACCACGTCGGGCTGCGCCGAGTGCAACCAGTCGGTCAGGTGCTGGAGGCGGATCTTGAGCGAATTAACGTTCCAGGTCGCCAGTTTCATCCGGTAATGGTACCCGGACTAGGCAGGGATCATGCCGTTATGCCGCAGCAGGGCGTCGACCTGCGGATCGCGACCGCGGAAGGCGCGGAACGACTCCGCCGCCGAGCGGCTTCCACCGACTGCGAGCACTTCGTCGCGGAACCGCGCGCCGGTGGCGCCGTCGAGCACGCTTCGGTCATTGCGCATTTCCTCGAACGCGCTGAAAGCGTCCGCCGAGAGCACTTCAGCCCATTTGTAGCTGTAGTAGCCCGCCGCATAGCCGCCCGCGAAGATATGCGAGAAATTATTGGGAAAGCGGTTGTAGGAGGGCGGGGTGACGACCGCGATCTCCCTGCGCACTTCCTCGAGCAGGTCCTGGGCGCTGCGTCCGGCTTGCGGATCGAAGTCGAAATGCAGCTGCATGTCGAAGACCGAGAACTCGACCTGCCGCAGCATCGCGAGGCCGGACTGGAAATTCTTCGCCGCGAGCATTTTCTCGAACAGGGCCCTGGGCAACGGCTTGCCCGTGTCCACGTGACTGGTCATGTGCTCGAGCACTTCCCACTCCCAGCAGAAGTTCTCCATGAATTGGCTGGGCAGCTCGACCGCATCCCACTCGACGCCGTTGATGCCTGAAACGCCGAGATCCTCGACCTGCGTGAGCAGGTGGTGCAGACCGTGGCCGGTCTCGTGGAACAGGGTGATGACGTCGTCGTGTGTGAAGAGCGCAGGCTTGCCGCCCACCGGACGCGTGAAATTGCAGTTGAGGTAGGCCACCGGCGTCTGGATGCCATTGGCCCGCCGGCGCCGCGTGATCGCGCCATCCATCCACGCACCGCCGCGCTTGGTTTCGCGCGCATAGAGGTCGATGTAGAACTGGCCGATCAGGTCCCCAGCTGCATTTCGAATATCGAAGAAACGAACATCCTCGTGCCAAGTGGGCGCCGAGGACTCCGAGAGGCGCACGCCGTAAAGTGTTTCCACCAGCTTGAACATGCCCGGGACGACCTGCGTCTCGGGAAAGTACTGCTTCACTTCCTGATCGGAGAACGAGTACCGCTCGGCGCGCAATTTCTCCGAGGCGTAGGTCATGTCCCAGGCCTCGAGTGTCTGGAGCCCCAGCCTGTCTTTCGCGAACTCGCGCAGTTCGGCCAGATCGCGTTCCGCGAACGGCCGGGCGCGATGCGCGAGGTCGTGCAGGAAATCCAACACTTCCTTTGGCGTCTGGGCCATCTTGGGCACGAGTGAAACTTCGGCAAAGTTCTGGTAGCCGAGAAGTGCCGCGTCTTCCTTGCGCAACTTGAGAATGCGCGCAATCAATGGGGCGTTGTCCCACTCGGCCTTGCCGAACTCCGAGGCTCGGGTGGCACTGGCGCGGTAAAGCGTATCGCGCAATCCGCGGTCCTCCGCGTATTGCATGACCGGCAGGTAGGAGGGCATTTGCAGAGTGAATTTCCAGCCGGGCTTGCCGTCTTTCTCCGCCGCCTCGCGCGCCGCTTGTATTGCATCCTCGGGCACGCCAGCGAGCCGCTTTTCGTCTTCGACCACGAACGCACAGGCGTTCGTCGCGTCCAGCACGTTCTCGGAGAACTTGGCCGAGAGTGCGGCCAGCTCGTCCTGGATCGCCGCATATCGCGGCTTGAGTTCGGCAGGCAGTTCGGCGCCACCAAGTCGGAAATCCCGAAGCGAGTTTTCGATGAGCTTTTTGCGCGCCGGCACGAGCGCTTTGAATTCCCTGGAAGCCCTGAGCGCGCGGTACTTGTCGAAGAGCGCCTGGTTCTGGCCGAGCTCGGTCCAGAATTGGGTGATCCTTGGCAGCCCTGCGTTGTACGCAGTGCGCAACTCTGGGCTGTCCAGCACCGCATGCAGATGCTCGACCCGACCCCAGGCGCGCGAAAGACGCTCGGTCGAGTCTTCCAGCGGACGCACGAACGCGTCCCAACTCGCTGGGACCTGGCCAGTCGATATGTTCGAAATCACCGCGCGCGATTCGGCCAGCAGCTGGTCGAGTGCCGGGGCCACGTGCCCGGGCTTCAGTTCGGAAAAACGCGGCAGGCCGGAAAAATCGAGCAAGGGATTCATTTGCGCATCACTCATTTCATTTCCTGATTTCGCTCCGTGGCGGCACGAAGGGTATTGGCCACCAGCATTGCAACTGTCATAGGGCCGACCCCGCCCGGAACGGGCGTGACGGCGCCAACCACTTCCTTTACCGCTTCAAAATCCACATCCCCGCGCAGTTTTCCGTCGGAGCCGCGGTTTGTTCCCACGTCAATCACGCACGCACCGGGTTTGACCATCGCCGCCCCGACAAGATTCGCTCGACCGACTGCAGCAATCAGGATATCCGCGCTGCGCGCATGGGTTGCCAGGTCCGGCGTCTTCGAATGGCAGATGGTGACAGTGGCGTCTTTTTGCAAGAGAAGGAGCGCTACGGGCTTGCCGACGATATTGCTGCGGCCGAGGACAACTGCGTGCCGTCCGGCGATAGGGATGCTTTCTTTTTCAAGCAGATACATGATGCCGGCTGGTGTGCACGGCACGAAATGCGGAGCACCGACCAGCAGTGCGCCGGCGCTGTGCACGTGAAACCCGTCGACGTCTTTCTCCGGGACGACCGTCGCGAGTACTCGCGCTTCATCAATATGGGCCGGAAGCGGCAACTGGACGAGAACACCATCGATCCGCGGATCATCATTGAGCTGCTTTACGCGCGCCACCACTTCCATTTCGGCAGCGTCCGCCGGAAATTCATGCAGTTGCGAATGCACGCCTGCCTCTTCGCATGCTCGCACCTTGTTGCGCACGTAGGTCCGGGATGCCGCATTTTCGCCAACGATGATCACCGCCAGTCCCGGGCGCACCCCGCGGGCGGCAAGCGCTGCAGCGGCCGCTTTCAGGTCTGCCCGAAGAGCCGCGGCATGGGCCTTTCCATCGATGATCCGGACCGCCATGCGTGGATTCTGCGGCGTCAAAAAGGGGCCGAAGTTTAGCACCCGGCATATTGCGCATTATGAAATTGAGTTTTACAATACGAGATATCAGATGGATCAGCCGGTTCCGTACTGGGGCGCGCGTTTGTGCGGGTCGCATGAACGTATTAAGCTTCGACGAACATTTCCGAGCACTGTGGACCAAGAAAAACCCGGTCCGCATTCCCGTTTGACAGCGCAAAGTTCCAAGCTGGAGGAGTCATGTCAGCCGTTCCCCAAGTCCCCGCGGCCAATGACGCGGACTCGCAGGAAACCAAGGAGT
>JANMXB010000739.1:0-5510 GCA_031380765.1 Pseudomonadota bacterium
ACTCCTTGGACGTGTACAGGGTGGCCGCCGGCATGGGGCTCCCGAAAACCCCGAGTGTGCCAGCTGTCGTGCGTGTATCGACGACGATCACCACATCGCCCGTGGACTCCAGCTCCGTCATCAGCGGATCGATGTTCGAGATCGCGTCGATCTTGCCGGCGCGCACGGCCGCCGCGCCGCCCGCGCCCGAACCGACGCCGACAAAGGAAACATCGCTGCCTTTGAGCCCGCCCTTGTTGAGCAGGTACTCGACGAACGTCTGGGTGCCCGAGCCCGGCGCGGTGACGCCGATCTTCATGCCCTTCAGGTCCTTCGGTGACTTGTAGCCGGCCGCCCTGGCCTTGCCGATGCCGAGCGCGAACCCCGGATAACGGCCCTGCGCTACGAACGCCTGGATGTTCTGGCCTTTGGGCTGGATCGTGATCGTGTGCTCGTAGGCTCCGGAAGCGACGTCGACGCTGCCGCCGACCAGTGCCTGCATCGACCGCGAGCCGCCCTGGAAATCGCTGATCTCCACGTCCAGGCCCTCGTCCTTGAAATAGCCCAGACGCTCGGTGATCGAAAGCGGCAGGTAATACAGCGACGCTTTGCCCCCTACGCCGATGCGCACCTTGGCCAGCTCCGGTTTGTCCTGCGCGAACGCAGTTCCGCCGAGCGCCATCGCCATCGCCATCGCCATCGCCGCGACAATGGAAATCACCGTGCACCTGATCATTGGATCCTCCTTAACAGACTTTCGCCGCATGAAGTGCCGCGCGCGCCGCCTTGTCGTACCCAAGGCGCTCGAGAATTTCATCCGTGTGCGCGCCGAGTTCGGCGCACTCGAAAGACGGCGCGCCCGGTTCTTCCCGAAACTTGATCGGCGTGGCGAGGTTCTCCACGCCGTCGGCGCCTGCGACGATCATGCCGCGGTCGCGGAGTACTTTGGAATGCCACGCCTCCTTCATGTCGAGAACTGGCGCGTAACACACCCCTTTGTCGGAGAGCCACCGGTCCCATTCGTCGCGGGTCTTCGTGGCGAAAGTCTCCTCGAAAAATTTCTTTACGGGCGCCTGTGCCGGACCCCAGGACGCGCGGCAGATTTCCATGAGATCGGGGCGTCCGAGCGCGTTCAGCAGATTCTCGACGAAATTCATCTCCGCGCCCGAGAGCACGATGTACTGCCCGTCCGCCGTCTCGTAAAGCTCATAGAAAGCCGCGCCGCCATGGAGGCGCTCCATGGCCAGATCGGGCGCCCGGTCATCGTGCAGTACGCTGCTCAGGATGTGCGGCGTCCACGACATGAGGGTGTCGATCATGGCGACGTCGATGTTGTCGCCCTCGCCGCTCTTCTCGCGTTTGAACAGGGCCATCAGGATCGCGATCAGCGCGGCCGAACCCAACGCGATATCGGCCATGGGCAATGTCGGCAGGGACGGCGCGCGCCCGCCGTTGCGCCCAAGACTCAGCACGCCGGTAAGTGCCTGTGCGCCCACATCGTGCGAGGGCCGCTGCGCAAGCGGGCCCGTCTGCCCGAACGCGGACAGCGAGCAATAGACGATGCGCGGCGACCGCGTCCTGACTGTTGCGTACCCCAGCCCGAGGCGGCCCATGACGCCGGGGCGGAACGAATCGATGATCACGTCGCTCTTTTCCGCGAGCTTCAGGAAGATCTCCTTGCCCTCGTCGCTCTTGAGGTTGAGCGTCATCGAAAGCTTGCCGCGCTGGGTATTGCGGAAATAGGCGGGAAAGCCCTTTACCGGAGGCCCGAGCCGGCGCGTGGGCTCGCCCTCCAGGCTTTCGATCTTGATCACCTCCGCGCCGTGATCGGCCATCGTGAGGCCCACCCACGGGCCGGGAAGAAAGCGGGACAGGTCGAGCACGCGGATGCCGTCGAGCTTCATGGCCCCTCCTTTAGATCACGTCTTCGGCGCGCAGCTTTTCAAGCTCGTCGCCGCTGAGGCCAAGCAGGCCGCAAAGAATAGCCTCGTTGTGCGCGCCCAGGCCCTCGCCGAGCCAGTTGATCTCGCCCGGCGTCGCCGACAGCTTCGGGACGATTCCAGGAACCGCAACCGCCCCGACACGCGAATCCAGAGTGCGGATGTTCTCCCGCGCCTCGTACTGCGGATCGGCAAAGATGTCGGCAATGCTGTAGAGAAGGCTCGCCGGCGTACCCGCCGCATCGCAGCGTGCGATCACGTCGGCGCAATCCAGCGAGGCCACCCAGTCCGCGACGATGCCGTTGACCTCGTTGCGTGCCGCGAGCCGGTTGTCCCTCGGTCCATAGCGGTCGGCGGAAGCGAGTTCCGGCCGTCCCATCGCCCCGGCGAGCCGGGCGAATATCTTGTCGTTCGAGCAGGCGATCGCGACCCATTTTTCGTCGCGGGTCCGGTAATGGCTGTGCGGGCACACGTTCACGGTGTCGGCGCCCATGCGTTCGCGCACCACTCCGAGCCTCTGGAACGCGGGGACGATTTCATCCAGCACGCGGAACACCGGCTCGTACAGGCCGAGATCCACGCACTGGCCTTCGCCGGTCCGCGTCCTCGCTTGCAGTGCGACCATCGCACCGAACGCGCCATACACACCGGACATGTAATCGGCGAGCGAAGTCGATCCCGGTACAACGGGCACGCGGCCGGGCTCGCCCGCGAGGAAAGCCAATCCCGAGAAGGCATGCGCCACCCGCGCGAAGCCGGGCCGGCTGCGGTAAGGACCTGTCTGCCCGTAGGCCGACACGCGGACCATGACCGCTTTCGGATTGAGTGCGTGGACCTGATCCCAGCCCAGTCCCCACTTTTCCATCACGCCCGGACGGAAGTTCTCCACCAGCACATCGCAGCGCGCCACCAGGGCCTTGAGCAGCTCGATGCCGCGGGGCTTGCGCAGGTTGAGGGTGACGCATTTCTTGTTGCGGCTCTCCGACAGCCAGACCAGCGTGTCGCCGCACCCGGTCGCGGTGCCGAACTTGCGCAGCGAGTCGCCTTCGCCCGGCGGCTCGACCTTGATGACCTCCGCGCCGAATTCGCCGAGCAGCGTCGCGCAGTAGGGTCCGGCGACGAACGTGCCCAGATCAAGGACGCGAATGCCCTCGAGAGCGCCCGCCTTGGTGTTCAGTGCCGCATTCAATGGGGAAGGCAATGCCGCTCGCCGCGCAGGTAGATCGTCATGCGCTTCATGAAGCGCGCCCGCGCGGCGTCGATCGGGTCGCGCCGGTGCAGCGTGCAGCCGTTGTCCCAGAAAACCACGTCGCCTTGCCGCCAGTCGTGCTGGTAAACGGCATCGGGCAACGCGCAATGCTTCCCGAGGACGTCCAGCAACCTCTCGTTTTCCGCCGTGGATACGCCCTGGATCTCCTGGAGCGTTACCGGATCGGCGTAGAGCGCCTTTCTTCCGGTCACGGGATTTACGAGCACGATCGGATGCACCGCGGCTTCCGGCGCGCGTTGGTTGAGGTCTTTGTCGTTCTTCTGCTCCTTCGGGTAGAAGACCTCGAGACGCTTGGCATAGCTGAACACGCCGGTGCGGTCCTCGATCGCCTTGCTTATCTCCTCCGGCAGGGACTCGTACGCCAGGTACTGGTTCGCCCAGTAAGTGCAGCCCGAAGTCGAAGTGACTTCCACGCCGTAGAGCATCGAGCCGGTCGCGGGCCGCGTCCGGTAGGTCTGGTCGGAGTGCCAGCGCAGCTCCTGGTCGCCCAGCAGGCCCACGTTTGCGCCGTCCGGGTACTTGAGGTTGCTGATGTAGATGACCTCGGGGTGGTAGGGCGACACGCCCTTGGTGTAGATCGTCTTCTCGAGCTCGCCGAAGCCGCCGGCGAAGCGCACGAGGTCTGCCTCGCCCAGCAACTGGCGGCGGAACACCAGCACGCCGTTTTGCGCCAGAAGATCGTCGAGCTCCGTCGAGATCCGGTCGCTCAGGGGCGCGGACAGGTCGACACCCTGGATCTCCAAGCCGAAATCCTGGTGCAGGGGTACCGTTTGCAAGTTCATTCGAACCTCCTTCTGCTGGGCTGGAGACTACGGCCTGGAAGAAGGCAGCGCCAGCGGCAGGATCGAAACAGTTTGCGAAACCGGATTTTCGACAAGTCCCTTGACCCGACATTTTTGCCCTGTCCGATGCATGCGCAAGCAATGGCCGTCGGTAGTTGAGGTTTTGCCCGTCCCGCGATAGGCTCGTCGCCTCACTCCGATGGTAGGTACTCATGACCCGCACCGCTGAAACGGAAGATCCCCGGCGCCGGTGGCTGATCCAGGCGCTCACGGCCGGGTTTTTCTCTGTAGTGCTGCCTGGAGGGCGGGCCTTGGCTCAGGTGTTCGGCGGGTCCCCGACGAAGCTCCCCGAAGGGCAATCGGTCTACCGCGTCTCGGGCGAAGCGATGGTCAACGGCGTACAGGCGACCCTGCAGACCCGTATCGGCGCCAGCGACACCCTGGAAACCGGCCGAAACGGCGAACTGGTGTTCGTCGTAGGCAGCAACGCGATGATCCTGCGTGGCGAAAGCCGGGTGGTGTTGGAGCCGGAGCAGGCGAACTCGCTGCTGGTGAGCGGACTGCGCCTGCTGTCCGGCGCGCTGCTGTCGGTATCGCGCAACCGGCCGATGCGGTTGGTCACTCCCACGGCTTCCGTCGGCATTCGCGGCACGGGGTTCTATGTCGAGGCCGAACCGCAGCAGACCTATTTCTGCACCTGCTACGGCGCCGCCGAAATCGCGGCCAACGCAGACCCGCAAAGCAGGGAGAACGTCGCCGCGACAAAACACGACCGGCCGCTCTACATCGTGGCCGATGCCGCAGCCGGCCAGAACATCCGCAATGCGCCGTTCATCAACCATACCGACCAGGAACTGAGCCTGATCGAAACCCTGGTCGGTCGGACCCCGCCCTTCGTATTTCCCGCTAACCAATACAACGCGCCGCGGCGCGAATACTGATCCGCAATCGCGCTATTGGGGGGCGCCGTTTGCAGTCCAGTTGACGAACAGGTCGTAGCTGGCGCGGCCGGCCTGGCCCGGAGCGAGGTTCGCATTGAAGCCGGCGACGGTCCCCCCGAAATGGTGGTTGCCGGAGGGCTTGCGCAGCAGCGGGCTGGCCGCGATGTCGGTGAAATTGATGAGGCCCCTGACCTCCGTGTAAAACCACAGGTCGTCGGTGGCATCGCCTGCAACTCCGTCCCCGTTGCGATCGATATTGGCGAAGAAAACCGGGGGACGCGCGCCTGCCCCCGACGTGTGGCAGCCGGCGCACGATGCCTGCAGGATCGCCTTGATGTCGGAAAAACGGATCGCGGCCGGCGCGAGGGCGAGGAGGTTGTCGACTTCGAGCGTGAGAAACGCCGGCGTGCTCTGGGTCGCGCCGTTGCCCACGATCAGCTGAAGTACATAGGTGCCATCCGCAGTCGCGCTGAAGGTCGGCGCAAGGCTGTTCGCGCCGCTCAGCGTCGCGTTGGCCGGTGGCACGCTTGCGTTCGGGCCCGAGACGATCGACCAGGCGTAGGACGTGGCGAACAGGCTGCCGGCGGCCGACACGGCC
>JANMXB010000008.1:0-5789 GCA_031380765.1 Pseudomonadota bacterium
GCCCCCAGCCCCACGGGCTTCCTCCACGTCGGCGGCGCGCGCACCGCGCTCTACTCGTGGGCCTTCGCGCGCCAGGCCAAGGGCGCGTTCATCCTGCGCGTGGAAGACACCGACCTCGAGCGCTCCACACAGGCGTCGGTCGACGCGATTCTCGACAGCCTGCGGTGGGTCGGCATCGACTGGGACGAGGGCCCATTCTTCCAGATGCAGCGCCTGGCGCGCTACAAGGAAGTGGCCGATGCACTGATGGCGTCGGGGCACGCTTATCCGTGCTGGGCCACGAAGGAAGATCTTGATTCGATGCGGGAGACCCAGCGCTCGAAAGGCCAGAAGCCGCGGTATGACGGCCGTTGGCGTCCCGAGCGCGCGAAGGCGGCCGGGCTGCAGCCGCCGCCGGGCCGCGCGCCGGTGATCCGGTTTCGCACGCCGGACTCGGGCGAGGTTGGCTGGGACGACCTGGTGAAGGGGGGGATCTCGTTTGCGAACGCCGAGCTCGACGACCTGGTGATCCTGCGCGCCGACGGCGTGCCCACCTACAATTTTGGCGTGGTCGTGGACGATCTCGACATGGATATCACCCACGTAATCCGTGGCGACGACCACGTCAACAACACGCCGCGCCAGATCCATATCTTCAACGCAATGCAAAGGCCGCTGCCGCGCTTTGGCCATGTGCCCATGATCCTCGGCGCGGACGGCGAGCGGCTGTCCAAGCGTCACGGCGCGGTCAGCGTCACCCAGTACCGCGACGACGGCTTTCTGCCTGAGGCGCTCAACAACTACCTTGCGCGCCTGGGCTGGTCGCATGGCGACTCCGAAATCTTCTCGATCCAGGAACTCATCGACTGGTTCAATTTCGAGCATGTGTCGCGCTCGCCGGCGCAGTTCGACCCGGAAAAGCTCCTCTGGCTCAACCAGCATTACATCAAGCTGGCCGACAACGCGCGCCTGGCGGAACTCGTCGCGCCGGTGCTCACCGGAATGGGCATCGATTTCTCCCGCGGACCGGCACTGGAGCCCGTGATCGCGCTGCTCAAGGATCGCGCCACCACGATCCTGCACCTGGCCGAGGCGGCGACCCTGTTCTACGGCGACGCAATCGCGGAACCCGCGCTGCTCGAGCAGCACTTGACCGCGCAGGTGAGGCCGGCGCTGCGCATGCTCGCAGCGCGCCTGAACGAGCTTTCGGCGTGGGACAAGGCCTCGATTGCGGCTGCGATCAAAAGCGTGCTGACCTCGAGCGGACTGAAAATGCCGCAGCTCGCGATGCCGGTGCGCGTGCTGGTCGCCGGGCGCGCGCAAACCCCTTCGATCGATGCGGTTCTGGAACTCCTGGGACGCGAAACGGTCCTCGCGCGCCTGGCCCGCCATGGTCTGGCGGATTGAAGGAATTTCTTTGCAAAACAGGGCCCTTTACGCTATACTTCGCGCCCTCGCGTGGGGGTATAGCTCAGCTGGGAGAGCGCTTGCATGGCATGCAAGAGGTCAGCGGTTCGATCCCGCTTACCTCCACCACCGATCAGGTCGCGTACGCAGTTTTAGTCCCCTTCGTCTAGAGGCCTAGGACATCACCCTTTCACGGTGAGTACGCGGGTTCGAATCCCGCAGGGGACGCCAGATTTTGATGGCTTGAAACTGCTGGCGGCCTGTTTCGGGGAATGATTTGCAACACACAAGGAGCTGTTAAGTGGACGAGATCCTGAAATACCTCAAAGGCCATGGTGAGAAGCTCGATTCCGAAATCGCTATCGGAACCGGCATCCCGCTCGCCGACGCGCGCATGAGCCTGTCCGCACTGTCGCTCAAGGGCGAAGTGACGACCTGCCGCGTGATCCGCTTCCAGGACGGCAAAAAGATCGACGGCACGCTGTATCGCGCCGCCGGCTATATCCCCAAGCCCGCGCCCGGCCGCAAATCCAAAGCCGAGCTCAGCCGCACCGCGGCCGAACGTGTCACCGAATAGGACGCTCATTCGCCCTCGGGAAAGCCACCTGCGGGTGGCTTTTTTATTGTCCGGAGCCAGGTCGCGTTGAAAGCCGGAGCGCCAGGACCGAAGCGCCGGCCGAGCAGGCTGGTCCGCACCGTTTACGCTGCTCGCGCCTACGCCTTCGCGTTCAGTTTCGCTGTAATCGGGGTGCTGTGCTGGGAACGCGGCGCCGGCGCGGGCACCTGGGTGTTCCTTGCGCTCACCTTCCTCGTGTATCCGCATCTTGCCTATCTCAACGCGAGATCCGCGTGCGAGCCGAGGAAAGCCGAGCACCGCAACCTCCTTTTCGACGCGCTCTTCCTCGGAATATGGGCCGCGCAGCTTGGTTACCCCCTGTGGATCACCTATGCGCTGCTGTCGGCGACGATCCTCAACAACGTCGTGAATCGGGGGCTGAAAGGGCTGTTCCCCGCGCTGGGGCTGTTCGCAATTGGTGCGGTGATCTGGGGCGCAGTGCGCGGCTTCGAATTCCTGCCTGCGACGAGCACGCTGGTGACTGCGCTCGCATTCGTCGGCGCGCTCGCGTATGCATGCGCCGTGGGCGCGATCGTGCACCGGCAGACGCGCCGGGTGGTGCTGGCGCGCGAGGACTTGCGCATGAGCGAGGAGCGTTACCGGCTGATCACCGAGAACGCGGGCGACCTGATCGCCCTGGTGGATGGCGAAGGGCGCTGGCGCTATGTCAGCCCTTCCTACGTGCGGCTGCTCCGGGCCGGGGACGTCCTGCTGGGCACCGATGCGTTCGCGAGCGTGCATCCCGAAGACGCGGGCCGCGCCCGCGGCGCGGTGCGCCGCATGCTCGAGACCGGCGTGGACGCGCAATTCGATGTCCGGCTGATCGGTGCCGACGGCGAGGTCCGGGCGCTGGAATGTTCCGGCCATCCGGTTCGCGACGCCGAGGGCGCCTGGTCGCGCGCGGTGCTCGTATCGCGCGACGTGACCGAGCTCCAGGCGAGCCGCAATCAGCTCAAGGTCGCGGCATTGGCGTTCGAGAACATGACCGAGGCCATCATGATCACCTCGGCCGACGCGCGCGTGGTCAGCGTGAACAAGGCTTTCTGCCGGATTACCGGTTTCGCCGCAGACGAGGCGATCGGCCAGCCCGAGGCGCAGTTTCGCCTGGCGATGCAGCCAGCTTCCTGGTACGACGCGCTCTACCTGGAGGTCACGCGTGACGGGCGCTGGGCCGGCAGCGCCTGGAGCCGGCGCAAGGATGGCAGCGTGTACCGCGAGTGGCGAACCGTGAGCGCGGTGCGGGACGACCAGGGCCGCGTGGCCTACCACGTGGCAGTGTTTTTCGAGATGGACGCCAACAAGCGTTTCTCCGGGGCGGTGGCCTGAGCGAAGCGCATTGTCGATCCAGTCACGGAAAGGGCGCCAAAAGTGTTACGGATTGTGAATAAATCGCCCAATATCCCTATCATTAGTGCTTGATAAGCCAGCCTTTTCACCCGCGCCGGGGGGGAGTAGACTTGCGCAGCGCCGAACCGGCCCCGTCGGTGCTAAAAACCAATAACAAGGGTCGACACGAGGAGGAGTAGTTGCGTCCCACCGATATCCGAGTACCCGATTACTTTCACAAAGTCGTCGATTGCCAATGGGCCTGCCCGGCCCACACTCCCGTTCCCGAATACATCCGGTTGATCGCAGCAGGGCGGTATTCGGATGCCTACATGGTCAACTGGGAATCGAACGTGTTCCCCGGAATCCTGGGACGCACGTGCGACAGGCCCTGCGAACCCGCGTGCAGGCGCGGACGCGTCGAGGAAGAGAACCTCGAGAAAGCCGAGCCTGTTGCGATCTGCCGCTTGAAGAGAGTCGCGGCCGACAACAAGGACGACATCACCGCGCGCCTGCCCAAGGCCGGCAGGAAGAACGGCAAGCGCATCGCCTGCATAGGCGCCGGTCCCGCTTCGCTTACGGTGGCGCGCGATCTGGTGCCGCTCGGTTACCAAGTGGTGGTCTACGAGTCGGACGCCAAGGCCGGCGGCTTCATGCGTACCCAGGTGCCGCGCTTCCGTCTGCCGGAAGCCGTGATCGACGAGGAAACCGGCTACATCCTCGACATGGGCGTGGAGCTGCGCGGCGGAAAGCGCATCGATTCGCTCAAGCAAGTGCTGGCCGAAGGCTACGACGCGGTTTTCGTCGGAACAGGGGCGCCGCGCGGGCGCGATCTCGATCTTCCAGGCCGCAAGGAGGCCGCAAAGAACATCCACATCGGCATCGACTGGCTGTCCTCGGTGTCGTTCGGCCACATCGAGAAGATCGGCCGCCGCGTGATCGTGCTCGGCGGCGGCAACACCGCGATGGACTGCTGCAGGTCTTCCAAGCGCATGGGTGGCGAAGAGGTCAAAGTCATCGTCCGCTCGGGCTTCGGGGAGATGAAAGCCTCACCTTGGGAAAAAGAGGATGCGATGCACGACGGCATCCCGATCCTCAATTTCATGGTGCCGAAGACCTTCGAGCACGAGGGCGGCAAGCTCACCGGCATGAATTTCGAGAAAGTGCGGGCCGAGTTCGACGCCAAGGGCCGCCGCACCCTGGTGCCCACGGGCGAGCCCGACGAGCTGGTGCCGTGCGACGACGTGCTCATCGCGGTCGGCCAGGAGAACGCGTTCCCGTGGATCGAAAAGGACATCGGCCTGGAATTCGACAAGTGGGGCATGCCGGTGGTCGACAAGGTCACCATGCAGTCCACGCTCAAAAACGTGTACTTCGGCGGCGACGCGGCTTTCGGCCCGAAGAACATCATCTGGGCGGTTGCGCACGGCCACGAAGCCGCGGTGTCGATCGACAAGATGCTGTCAGGCGAGAACATCGCCGAGCGCCCCGATCCCAACGTCAGGATGCTGTCGCAGAAGATGGGCATCCACGAGTGGAGCTACGACAACGACGTTTCGGCCGACGAGCGCTACGTGTGCCCTGGGCCGCGGCGGAGAAGACCCTGCGCAGCATCAAGGTCGAAGTCGAGCTGGGCTTCGACCCCAAGACCGGGTTCAAGGAAGCGCAGCGCTGCCTCAATTGCGACGTGCAGACCGTGTTCGCCAAAGATGCGTGCATCGAGTGCGACGCCTGCGTGGACATCTGCCCGATGGACTGCATTACGTTCACGCAGAACGGCGAGGAAGCCGACCTGCGCACGCGCCTGACCGCGCCTTCGCTCAACCTCACCCAGGACCTGTATGTGTCCGACACCGTCAAGACCGGGCGCGTAATGGTCAAGGACGAGGACGTCTGCCTGCACTGCGGACTGTGCGCCGAGCGCTGCCCCACGGGGGCGTGGGACATGCAGAAGTTCCTTATCGAGATGACGCAGGCCGGTCCCGCGTGCCGTGGGAGTAACCGCGCCGCGGAAAAAACCAGGAAAGCGGCATGAAGCCCGGCGTCGAGCAGATCGAGGCGGTCAACGACTTCGTCATCAAATTCGCCAACGTCAACGGCTCGGGCTCGGCCTCGGCCAACGAGCTGTTCGCGAAATCGATCCTGAGGATGGGTGTGCCGGTGAGCCCGCGCAACATCTTCCCCTCGAACATCCAGGGGCTGCCGACCTGGTACGAAGTGCGCGTGACCGAAAAAGGCTGGCTCGGCCGGCGCGGCGGCGTCGACCTCATGGTGGCGATGAACCCGCAGACCTGGAACGCCGACCTGAAGGAAATCGAGCCGGGCGGCTACCTTTTCTACGACAACACCAAGCCGCTGCCGGCATCCAAATTTCGCGACGACGTCACGGTGCTCGGCATGCCGCTTACCGAGATCTGCAACGCGACCTACAGCGATCCGCGCCAGCGGCAGCTGTTCAAGA
>JANMXB010000019.1:0-2400 GCA_031380765.1 Pseudomonadota bacterium
GGCAAGCTTCGCGCTCGGCGCGGCGATGCCGGTCGTGGCGGTCCTGGTGGTGCCGGAAAAATTCCTGATTGGCGCGGTTTCGGCGCTCTCCATCGTGTGCCTCGCGGCGCTCGGCGCCTGGGGCGCGAAGAAGGGCGGTGCGCCGATGATGCCGGCAGCGGTGCGCGTCACGTTCTGGGGCGCGCTCGCCATGGCAGTCACGGCAGGGGTGGGAATGCTGTTCGGGGCGCCGGCCTGAAATCAAAAGTGGAGAGCCGCAAATCCGGTATTTACGGCTCATAAATTGTATATTTTTGAGCCGTAAAGGCATAAACTGCGGCTCATGGACGTTTCCGCCTACATCTGGTCCAAGCCCGGCTGGCCTGAATTCACCTTCCGCGAAGGGGCGCTGGCCGGGGCGCTCGGTAGTGCGCGCCTTGCGCAAGGTACCGTGCTGGGTCTTGCGCAGGCGATAGGGCTTTCGAGCCACCCCGGAATCCTCGAGGACATCTGGGTCGGGGAAGCGATGGCCACGGCCGGAATTGAAGGCGAAAAGCTCAACCTCAACCAGGTTCGTTCATCGGTCATGCACAAGATCGGACTTGCTTCGCATGGCGCTTCGGACCGCACAGTCGAAGGCCTCGTGGAAGTAATGGACGATGCCGCGAGAAATTTCTCCGCAAGGCTGACGCATTCCAGACTGTGCAAATGGCAGGCCGCCCTGTTTCCGGCAGGCCGTTCCGGGCTTACCCGTATCGAAGTGGGCAGGTATCGAACCGACGGGGAGCCGATGCGCATCGTCAGCGGTCGAGCGGGCCGGGAAAAAGTGCACTACGTCGCGCCGCCTGCGAAAAAAGTGCGGGCAGAGATGACACGTCTCCTCACCTGGTTCGCAGACAGCGGGCCCGGCGGGAACATCAAGGTGGACGGCCTCGTGCGCGCGGCCATAGCGCACCTGTGGTTCGAATCAGTCCACCCGTTCGAGGACGGAAACGGGCGCGTAGGGCGTGCGCTGTGCGACCTTGCCCTCGCTCAGGACGCAAATGCACCGTCGCGCCTCTATAGCCTGTCCCGCCAGCTCCATGAGAACCGGTCGCAATATTACGCTCGGCTCAATGCCGCCCAATGCGGGGACGTGGATGTTACGGATTGGGTGGTGTGGTTCGTCACGCAGTTCGATGAAGCGTGCCGCAAGTCGGCCGCGATTGTTCGAGCCGCCGTCGACAAGGGACATTTCTGGCGGACGGCGCCGGAAATGAATGCGCGGCAGAAAAAGGCCGTGCAAAAGCTGCTCGATGCAGGGCCAGGCAGGTTCGAGGGGGGCATGAGCGCGGAGAAATACTGCAACCTCACGGGCGCGTCGAAAGCGACCGCGACACGCGACCTTGCCGACCTTGCCGGGAAGGACGTTCTCGAAGTCATCGGTCGCGGGCGCGGGACGCGGTATGCGTTGCGTACGAGACAGGCATGACGGCACATTCATGAACATCGTGTTTCAAAGAATGGCTTCCAGAGCGGATAAGAAGCAAATTTTGATATAAGAATTAGAATAAGCGGCAGTCGAATCCAAGCCCCATTACAATAGCCCATGGTCGAAGTCCTCCTCTGGCTGAGCTTTGCGTGCGCGTTGTCGGCGCTGATCGTCGGGCTGCTGGTGCTGCGCAGCCGTAAGGCCGATAACGGTCCCGAAAAGGCGCTGCGCGAGGAGTTCGAGCGCAACCGGACCGAGTCCCAATCCTCCGCGCGGGAATTGCGCACCGAGCTTTCCGAGAGCGTCGCGCGGCTTTCCCACCAGGTTGGTACGCAAATGAGTTCGATCGCCACCGTGCAGAACAACCAGATCGATGCCTTTTCCCGCCAGCTTGTCGAGCTGACGACCGCCAACGAGCGCCGCCTGGCCGAGCTGCGCGAGACAGTCGACAAGAAACTCGGCGAGGCCAAGGAAGACGCGCGCCAGGGCCGCGAGGAAAGCGCCGGCACGCTCAAGCGCTTTTCCGAGTCGCTCAACCAGCAGCTGGGCACGATCCAGGACGCAAGCGACAAGCGCCTCGTGGAGATGCGCACGCTCATCGAGTCGCGCCTCGAGGCGATCCAGAAAGACAACGCCGAGAAACTGGAGAAGATGCGCGCGACCGTGGACGAGAAGCTCCACGCGACGCTCGAGCAGCGCCTGGGCGAGTCGTTCAAGCTGGTCTCGGACCGGCTCGAGCAGGTGCACAAGGGCCTGGGCGAGATGCAGACGCTCGCCTCGGGCGTGGGCGACCTCAAGCGCGTGCTGACCAACGTGAAGACGCGCGGCACCTGGGGCGAGGTGCAGCTCGGGGCGCTGCTCGACCAGGTGCTCACGCAGGAGCAGTACGAACGGAACGTCGAGACGCGCCCGGGCTCGAAGGCAATCGTCGAATTCGCAATCCGCCTGCC